>NZ_JAZBJZ010000169.1:0-8014 GCF_036349135.1 Tumidithrix elongata BACA0141 | reverse complement strand
AGTCCCTTTACGCAAAGATCTCTAGGCGTTGCATTTCATCCTTGAATTGGCGAATGTCTTGAGGTGGGAGCCAACGATTATCTGAGTAAACCCATTAAACTCAAACAACTGGCGAGCTCAATGCAAAATTTGTTGGTGCATAAGAATTTGTAGTGTATAGCAATCCTCAGCAATAGTTTGGAACTGAGGATGCGATCGTAACGCGATCTGTTTTGGTAGGTTTCCGTGCATCGGTCAAACAGCAATTGGCTCAACTTTCATAGTCTGCATAAAAAAACTACCTAATTGCTTAGGTAGCATGTTTGACAATGCGTTTCTCGTGTTTAGCAGGAAACGCAAACTTGTTTAAATCGCTGAATCTCGCAGTTCGATTAGGTTACAACTTCAGCAATCTCGATAACTTGACCGTCAGGGTCTTTGACCAAAAACTTGAGCGGTTTTTCGCTACGAATCTTGTGCTTAACGCCTTTCATTTGAATTCGCAACAACACCTGCTCGACACAGTCTCGGTTAAAGCAAATATGCCGACCACGATTGGGTTCCGTAACATTGGCACCCGGGACGACATGCAATTGAATGTTTTTTTGTAATTGATACCACGCCCCTTCTGAATCCGCAGAATATTTTGAGCGAGACGTTCTGGCTTCGGAAGGGAGATAGATGGGGTCAGTACCAGCCGTTAGCCCGTGCTCATAGCCATAATAGTAATGCAGTGGCACATCGGCGATCGGCAGTTGCAGTTGCCCTTCGTAAAAATATTTTGCCTGCTCCATATCAGACACCATCAATGTATGGACTTTGGGCGCACTGGTCAAAAACATCCACATGGCAACCGCGTAGGCTCCCAGCAGCATGATCATGACACCTTGAGTAGAAAACAGTGATTCCATGGTCTACAACAGCTATGTCTAAACAAAAATTATCATAGTGATTAGTTTAACCCATTCTTTAAAAATCGACGCCTCGCTTTAGATCGACTCCTTTCTCGGCATAGTGTTTGTGACAAACCATCTCAGAATGGACGCTGGCGAGATCGAAATAGGCGGGGGGATGCAAGCAACGTCCCGTAATAATTACTTCGGTATCGCGAGGCTTGCGGAGTAAAGCTTGACATATGGGGTCAACGGGCAACAGATCGAGATCGACCGTAGGGTTGAGTTCGTCCAGAATAATTGTTTTGTAAAGCCCAGAAGCGATCGCAGCTTGGGCAATTTCCCAACCCCGTTGCGCCTCGATCGTGTCAATTTCTTGTTGTTGTCCGCGCCAGACGATCGCATCGCGTCCGCAACGTTGGTGATCGACGACATGGGGAAAACTGCGACGCAGGGCAGCGATCGCCGCATCTTCGGTATAGCCTGAGCCACCTTTGAGCCATTGCATGATTAAGACGCGGTGCGATAAATCGCGGCTGATCCCCGTACCGATCGCCTTCAGCGATCGACCCAAGGCAGAAGTACTTTTACCCTTGCCTGCCCCTGTATAGATCTCAATTCCCGATACGCCATAGCTTTCAGCATTGGGATGTTCGTGGGGACGCATTTCTGAGTGCAGATCGGCAATGTCTAGCAGAGCTTGGGGCGCACCCCGACCTGTGGCAATGACTTCGATATGCTCGGGTTTGTGCTTGAGGTCTTTGACGACCTTATCAATCGGCAACAGTCCCAAATCGAGAACGGGGTTAATTTCGTCTAAAACAATCACCGAGTACAGCCCCGACGCCATAGCACCTTTTGCCACATCCCAACCCCTTTGGGCTTCCTGGCGATCGAGTGGTGTAACATGCTCGGCATCAAAATAATCGGCTCGCCCTGTGCGGACATGGTCGATTAGGTGTGGAAATCCTTGTTGTAAAGCCGCGATCGCCGCGTCTTCCTCATATTCGCGCTCGGGCCCTTTGAGAAATCGCAACAGCAAAATTCGGGTTTCAAAGGGGTGTGAGGCTTCTGTTGCTGCCATGCCTAGCCCCAGCGATCGCAAGACCACACCGAGGGCGGCTTGTGATTTACCCTTGCCCTTGCCATCGTAGACATGAATCTGCCCTACAGCCCTTTCTTGTCGGACTTGCGCGGTCATGATGCCAATAGCTGCCATAGATTTCCCTTACGTAATACCAACTTTTATTGAATGTGTGACGGAGCAGACTTTGAATGTTACGCGCTGTGCGCTTTCAAAATGCCTAGTAAATACCACATCTGCTACCTATCTTAGAGGGCAATTATGCTTGTGCGGGTGACAAAATGCCACGCGATCTTAAGTTTTCCCCGTTTCTCGCTTTTCTTCGTAGAGTGGAGCAGGCTTTTGTTTGATACGGGTTACGATCGGTCTGACTCTCTCAACGACCTCAATTAAAAAAGCATAGTCGGGCAGTGGCACATTGGTAATATATCCAGCCTCAGCAATAATTGTAGGTGAGGCGGATTTCATCGCAGCAGCAATTTGCTCTTGCTCATTGCGTTCTACGGTCGGTGCTAGCAAGACCATCCCTGGCGGCACGCTCTTTGAACTGCTTTGAAGGATACGAAATTTTTGCTGCCCTAATTCCAAGCTAAATCGGTCAAATTCGGGTTTAGAGACTGCGCCTGCCGCAACTGTTCCTGCATCTACCATTTCTAAGATAGCTTTTGGGGTAGGTGCAAATACAATTTCCGATAGTTTCAAACCATAGAGGTCAAAAATGGGAAGGTAGTACCCTGTTGCCGAACCCACCTGCCCTAAAGCGATCGCCTGATCTTGCAGATCTTGAAGTTTTTGTATGGGGCTATCTTTTTTGACGACTAATACAGAGTGTAAATTTGCCACTCCCTGAATTGGGAATAGCGGGATGTACTGTTCTTTAGAGATCGCGATCGCAGCCAAACCGGGCGGTGCAAATACAAGCGACCAGACCCGCCGTTGAATTTGCTCAAGTGCCTTCACCTCGTTAAAGGCAGGCTCTAACTCTATGACTGAGTTTGTCTGAGCAGACAGGTGATCTTTAAAGCGAGCGTACTGATCGATAGACTTATTACCTTCACCATAGCCAACAATACCAACAATGAGCTTCTTCCTACTAGTAGGCGTTCCCTGCGTGCAACTGACGAGCAATCCCAATAGAAAGTGACTGAGTAACAGGCGGCGTGAAAACATAATTTAGAAAGTAATGCACGGCGTAAATGAGGTTTATACTTTTCTTGCCTGTATTGTAAAGCCGCCATGTTTAAAAATCTCAGACTTGGAGCAAAGTTTAACCTACTTCTACTCACAGCTTTTTTAATTAGCATTGTGAGTAGTGGGATCGCTTTGTCAGCAATCCTCAATCGGAATGCCGAATCTCAAATTGTCTCTAAAGCTTTGGTGTTGATTCAGACAATGAACTCTGTGCGCAACTACACGAGTACGCAGGTAAATCCCCAACTAGCACCAAGACTAGAGACAGAAGCAGAGTTTTTGCCACAAACCGTTCCAGGTTATTCAGCCCGAGAAGTATTTGAACATCTGCGTACAAATAAAGACTACGCTGACTTCTTTTATAAAGAAGCGACACTCAATCCCACCAACCTGAGAGATAAAGCAGATAGCTTTGAGTCAGACTTGGTACAGCGGTTTCGCAATGATTCGGGGCTTAAAGAGTTAACGGGCTTTCGGTCTTTTCCTGGGGGGGACTTGTTTTATATTGCGCGTCCCATAGCGGTTGGCAAAGAGAGTTGCCTGCGCTGTCACAGTACACCAGAAGCTGCACCCAAAAGTATGCTAGCCAGCTACGGTCGTGAAAATGGATTTGGTTGGAAGCTCAATGAAATTGTTGGCGCTCAGATTATCTCTGTGCCAGCCCAAGAAATTGTCAATAGTGCTAGACAATCGCTGTTGTTTGTAATGCTGGCAGTCTGTAGTGTGTTTGCGATCGCGATTTTGTTAATCAATTTGCTCTTAAAACAAGCCGTGATTAAGCCACTCAGACGCATGGCTCAAGTTGCCCAAGATGTCAGCACAGGCAAAATGGAATCTGAATTTGAACAAACTTCCCATGATGAAATTGGCGTTTTAGCTGAGGCTTTTAATCGCATGAAGCTTAGTCTAGCTATGGCAATGGAAATGTTGAATAGGCCTGATAAATGACAACTAACCAGCTATCCCAAACGTTGGCGAAACTTTGCAGCATAGGTCGGATTAGGAATCTGCTCCGCCAGCATTTCGACTAACTGTGCTTGAGAAGAAGGTTTGAGTGCTAGCGTTTTTTGCAAAATCAAGCGTGCCATCGGTCCGATAATTTCAGCAAGTTCCTTTTCGCAGCGATCGATAAAGATCTGGCTTATTTGTTGATTGCTAGGCATAGCGGTTGGAGGTACAGAAGGAGGTGCAGTCTTTTGCCCCTTGCCTGGGTTGGTATCCACTGTTCCGATCGCTGTTTTGACAGCGGCTTTAAATTCTGATTGCTTGTTTGCAGGTATGTGCTGAATCAATCGCTTAATCAGATCGGAAGGACTGGAAGCTTGTGAACTAGCCTGCTTCAATAGGATTGGTGCAATTGGCCCAATATAATTGAGCAAAATTGGTTCCACTTTTACCTGCATATAGGAAAGATAGCTTGTAAACTGTGACGCTCTCACTGACTGAGACGGGGTGCTATCAGAGGTTACAGGTACGGGCGGATCTGCTACAACAGGCTTCATGATAATTGTTTCAGCCGAGGATGTCAGCGATCGCATCATCGTCCTAGCATCTACCTTTATCCCCGTTGCGGTTTGCAAGGCTTGGTTCAATGCTGAAACAGAACTAAAGCGCCCACTAGGTACTTTCCGCAGGCACTGCATCACTACGGCTTCTAATTTGATCGATAAATGCTCGCAATCTGGCTGCGATCGCAGCGATCGGGGTGGTTCGTAGACATGCGATCGCAACCAGCAAGTTCCTCCTGCTGCATTGCCATCGAGGCTACAGCCAAAGGGGTCAGAGCCACTCAGCATTTCATAAAGAATCATACCGATGCTATAGATATCTGCTCGCAGATCGAGATCTTTTCTAGCCTCAATTTGTTCGGGAGCAGCATATTGAAAAGTTCCCATAAACAAACCCGTGTTGGTAGATGGGGTCTCATTGCTAAAAACCTTGGCAATCCCAAAATCTAGAACCTTAACCAACTCGCCTAAGGATGTATGTACTAAAAAAATATTTTCGGGCTTTAAGTCTCGGTGCACGATCTGAACAAGTTCGCCAGAGGTAGCACCATCATGGGACATCACAACTCCTTGATGTGCCTTGTGCAATCCGTCGCAAACTTGACTAATTATGCCTACAGAGCGTTCGACCGAGAGGCGCTTTTCTTTTTGTAGGAGCTGTCCTAGGGTCTGTCCCCGTAAATATTCCATGACATAAAAGGGGTAGCCCTCATCGATCACCCCATAGTCTTTTACCTGCACGACATTCTCGCTCTGAATCGCCGCACAGAGGAGAACCTCTCGCTCAAATCTCTGCCTCAAGTCCCCTTCGCCAAGAAGTTTTTCTTTGAGTAACTTTAAAGCCACCTGTTGACCGAGTAGAGTATCTACAGCCAAGAAAACATCTCCCATCCCGCCGCCACCCAAGCGACTGGTAATGCGATATCGATTGCGATCGCCAACTGTACGCCCTATCCAAGGGTTTGACTGTTGAGAAGCGGTCATGGGGGAATTACCTTGTTAATTGCACCCAACCTGTCTAAAAAGGTTATGTTCTGCAATGTTAACTCATTACAGATCAATATATAAGTAGAGCTAAAGCTAACATTCTGAGTATATTTCGCAAAGTAGCAATCCTGCGATCGTGCTGTACCCGATCGCAGGATTGCTTGGGGTATTGTAAAATTCGTGAAATTTAGTTAAAAATCGCAAATATGGGTGAAACCATGAATAATTCATTCATTGATGTTCCTGCTCCAACCATTAAAGTTGAAGTTAAATCCGATCGCAAAGCCATGACTTGGTACGTACTAGATCTCGCCATTCTCAATGGGAAACCCTTTGCTTTATTTGTACATTTCAGGGAACTGTTTGCGTAATTGTTCGAGTTTGGGTAGATCGTGAACGACGACATAGGGATAGTTGGGATTATGCACAATGAAATCTTGGTGATAATCTTCGGCAGCATAAAAACTCTGCAAAGGTACTACCTGAGTCACAATCGGTTTTGAGAAAGCTTTTTCCTGATTAAGCCGAGCAATGTAGGTTTCTGCAATCTGCTTTTGTTCGGCATTCGCAAAAAAGATAGCCGAACGATATTGCGTGCCGCGATCGGGCCCTTGTCGATTTAATTGGGTGGGGTCATGTGCTACGAGGAAATAGACCTTGAGAAGTTGTTCGTAGGAAATTTGGGATGGATCGTAGGTGATTTTCACAGACTCGGCATGTCCTGTCTGTCCTGAGCTAACTGTCTCATAATGTGCGGTATCAGCAGTTCCACCCGAGTATCCAGAGACGACATTTGTAACGCCCTTGAGATGCTCGAATACAGCTTCCACTCCCCAAAAGCAACCACCCGCGAATACTACGGTAGCCTTTCCTTTTTCATCGGATGGAGAGAGTGTAGTGGAGCTATTCGCTAGATTTGTTTTAGCCGATGTATCGATCGCATTTCCTTTGGAAAGAGAGCTGAGGGAAAAAGCAGCAAAAGAGATGGCGGCAACAACGCCACAGAAGAAGTAGAAATTTCGCTTTAACATATTCATCGTTCCTTAATTCAAATCATCTAATCAATAGTACGAATTGCGATCGCGATCGGATGGATTCTAAAACCTTACTTTTCCTGCTAAGTATGAATTTGAGCAAGAAGCTAACCATGACACGCGTAAATTCGGATCGGTTCGTGCCAGAGAACTTGAGTCCCAGTCAGAAATTGATGATGGGGCGATCGCGACAAAGCTTTGCAGAGCTGGATTTACATTGATTTGGAAATCAAATGTATGATTTTAAATCACACGTTTTCCCTTAAAATCATACATTTTCTCTTAAAACCATACATTTCTTCTGATCGAATGTGTGATTTTATTAAGCGTTTGATTTAATTACAAATATTTATGTTGGCATTTAAAATATTTAGTTACTATTGCTATGTGCTATTACATTATCTAAAAGGAGTATTTTGCTATATCTAAACGATCTCTAAAAGCATCACCAGCAGGAATTAAAGCAGCCAAGGAACGGTTTAATAACAGAGGTTGGACTCAAGAATATCTTGCAATTGAAGTGGGAATCAAAACACGGCAACCTATTTACCGTTTTTTTACAGGGAAGCCAATTGAGCGATTTACATTTTTTGAAATTTGCGAGAGGCTGGATCTAGATTGGCGAGAGATTGTTCCCAAGTCACTTGTAGACGCTGCCGAGCTTGCTACCAAAGAACCTAACAAGGCTTCTCAAATCGCTAATCTTGCTACTATCTCTTCAGTATCCAGTTCTCCTGTAGAAGTTGATAAACAGCATTATGGACTGAATGAGAGTATCCACCAATATTGCGCCGAACGGGCTGCTGAAATCTTAGAACAAAACCTTAAAGAACTGCGGCTGATTACCTGTAATTTAGACGGTGGCTGTTCTCTTGCCGCTATTCATAATGGTCAAATTATCGATACTGCCACGGGATTCACTCCTCTAGAAGGTTTGATGATTGATTATAGTTCTGGTTCCATTGACCCCAATGTTTTAAATGAGATGATGCGAGAGGACAGAGGCAATTCCCCAGATCGAGAAGTAGATAAAAAAACGAGTCTAGTTAGCACTGCTGGTGCATCGATAGAGTTACAATCAGTAGGCTCAGCAATTGATACAGATAATTCCAGAGCAAAACAGGCGTTGGATATTTACCTTCATCGTTTGCGGTCATGCCTCGGTTCCATGCTTATGAGTTTAGGAGGCATGGATGCGATCGTGTTTACCTCTGAGTTAAGTGAAAATTCGGAGATTATCCGCGAACTTGTTTGTCAGTCCTTAGCGTTTCTAGGATTAAAGCTTGGTAATTGCTCAACCTAGGTAAATTGACAAAAGCAGCAAAGCTGATAAAGTAA
>NZ_JAZBJZ010000168.1:0-8037 GCF_036349135.1 Tumidithrix elongata BACA0141 | reverse complement strand
CCTATGAAACCCCTCTTCTGTCTTTATTGCAAGGTTTTGTCCTGTACTAAGGTACCAATCATATAGAGCGATCGCTCCGAAACTTCAGAAAACTCATCATTGAGAATGCGATCGCATCCGTCTAGGGCATCCTCTAGTTCGATCGCCTTTCCTGCCAAGCCCGTAAACTGCGTGGTCGAAAAGAACGGCTGGGTTAGAAATCTTTCCAAACGCCGCGCCCGATAGACCAATTGGCGATCGGCTTGCGATAGTTCTTCTAACCCCAGCATGGCGATGATGTCCTTTAACTCCTCATAGGTGGCGAGGGTCTGGCGGATGGCTTGGGCAATGCGATAGTGGCGATCGCCGACAATATGGGGCATCAGCATTTTGGAATTGGACTGTAACAAATCCACAGCAGGATAAAAGCCTTCGCTGGCACGTTTGCGCGATAGAACGATGGAAGCCGACAAATGCGAAAATGCGTGAACTGCCGAGGGATCGGTAAAGTCATCCGCAGGCACGTAAATCGCCTGAATCGAGGTAATCGCCCCTGCATTCGTATTGCAAATGCGTTCCTCTAACTGTGCCAGTTCCGTGGCAAGGGTCGGTTGATAGCCAACCCGCGAGGGCAATTGCCCCATCAACCCCGATACCTCTGCACCCGCTTGAATAAAGCGGAAAATATTGTCGATCAGTAACAACACATCTTGATGCTGGCGATCGCGAAAATATTCTGCCATCGTTAAGGCGGCATGTCCGACCCGAAACCTCGCCCCTGGCGGTTCATTCATTTGCCCGAACATCAGCACCGTATTCTTTAAAACGCCCGTCGATTTCATTTCGTCATAGAGGTCTAGCGCCTCGCGACAGCGTTCGCCAATTCCGCAAAACAAACTCACGCCCTGGTGCTGCTTCACCATATTGTGAATCATCTCAGTAATCAGCACGGTTTTGCCCACACCCGCACCGCCCAGCAGTCCTGCCTTACCTCCCCGTTCCAGCGGTGCAAGTACATCGATCGCCTTGATGCCTGTTTTCAGAATTTCTGATTTGGTAACCCGTTCTGACATCGCGATCGGCGTGGCGTGGATCGATCGCCATTCTCCGCCTGCGATCGGTTCGCCTCCATCGATTGGTTCGCCAAATAAATTGAACATGCGTCCCAACAAGCGATCGCCGACGGGCACTTGCAGGGGATGCCCTGTATCGGTCACGGTTTCACCCCTTGCCAGCCCTGCTGTCGGTGCTAGAGCGACCCCACGCACCACCTGCGAACTCAAATGCGAAACGACTTCGATCGCGATCTTGCCGCCTTTTCCTGTTTGGAGTTGGGTACGCAGCTCTGGCAACTGTTGCAAAAAGCGCACGTCAACCACACTTCCACGCACAGAAAGTACGGAACCGAGATTCGCGATCGGGGAATAATTTACCAAGTGACTTACCTCGCTTTCCAAAAGGAATCATAAATTGCTGAGAGAAGTTTGAATTCTGAGAAGGAAAACTAGAACTTTTCCAGCAATGGTGAAGTCGGACTGATGATGGCGTAAATCTCTCTTAACTGCTTATTGGCTCAACTGCTTATTGGAATAAAAAACCTGCAAACAGAAGGGGAACGATCAAAATCATTACTACAATCAAAAGAAGCGTGCTAGGGCTGGTTTCTTGGGCTTCCTTAGGGTCTGTTTTGGTACGCGCATTGTGCACCTCCCCAATAGATAGATTACCTTGATCTTAGTTTAAGACATATTGATCTACTTCTTAAAGGTCAACAGGTTGAGAATTGTAAATTCTCCTATGTGTTGGTAGTACTTGGTTCCTCAGGCAATGGAGCGAAATCTTTACAATTAAGCATTTATCCCGCCAGTCTTTGAATCAGATTGCGCAGCAAGCGATCGCGTCCTGCATTCATTCTCAAACTAATTTTTGATATAAGCTCTTACGTTTGTGGCAGTAAGATCGACCTCATTTTCCAAAGAACTGCAACCCTTCAATAGCAGCATGATGTCCTCTCTTTAGTTAAGTATAAATTGCACCTAAAACCTTGAGTGTACCTGTCTGTGCATTCGTCAAACCAACCGCTTCTGAGATATTGAGTTCTTCGTAGAGTCGAGGCGGTTGCAATGTTTTGATGCAATTTCCAGCTTCTAGATCCCACAACTTGATCGTTTCATCATAACTACCACTAGCTAATATAAGAGTTTGGGAACTTAATGTAGTCTCTTTGATGTATGAAAAACTAAGGGATTGAATACGGCTCTGATGTCCTTGCAAGGTCAAATAGCATTGACTAGATTACTGTTTGGTCGTGGCTGCCACTAGCGATCGCTTTTCCATCTGGGCTAAAAACAACTGACCAAACCCAGGCATCATGTCCTTCTAAACTTTTTAGATATTCTCCAGTATGAACATTCCATAGTCGAACGGTTCGATCGTGGCTACCGCTTGCCAATGTTTTACCATCTGGGCTAAAGGTGACAGAAAAGACAAATCCCTCATGTCCTGCAAGTGTATGCAGACATTCTGAAGTTTTAACATCCCACAGTTTGATCGTAGCATCCGTGCTGGCACTGGCAATTTGGGAACCATCTGGACTAAAGGCAACTTGATAAATCCAGCCAGAATGTCCTTCTAGAGCAATAATGAGTTTTTGAGTTCTAAGATCCCAAACCTTCACGGTTTTATCATCACAACAGGCGATGAGGTTCCCGTCGGGACTAAAGGCAACTGACCAGACCCAACTGGTGCAGCGATCGAGC
The DNA here is from genome assembly GCF_036349135.1 of Tumidithrix elongata BACA0141. NCBI lineage: Bacteria > Bacillati > Cyanobacteriota > Cyanophyceae > Pseudanabaenales > Pseudanabaenaceae > Tumidithrix > Tumidithrix elongata. The sequence continues at coordinate 5,299 of NZ_JAZBJZ010000168.1, read as the reverse complement.
TTTAATACTTGTTTTCCGTCTGAAGTTTGCCAAACACGAATTTCGCCATTCGTATCACCTGCTGCGAATAATTCACCTTTGGTACTAATCGCAACCGATAAAACTCCCCCTAAGGTTTCTGAAAAAATTGACCTGTCTAGATTGCAGTGAGAAAAGTTTACTTGATGCAAATTGATCCCCCGCAGATCGGCTTGCCAAAGAGCTAAATGAGAGAAGTCATATCCAGTCAAATCAATCTTAAGGTGAATGAATAAATTGATTAGATTTCCACCTGCATATCCATCACTTACTGCATAATTCTCTCGAAGTGTAGGAATTAATTGCGTGAGGAGTTGTTCAAGCTCACGCTCAGATCTCAAAGTATCAATTAGTTTTATAGACTTAGCGATCGCACTGGCAACATTTCTCCGGATAATGCAGCGACTTCGGCAGGTTTTTCGCGACTGGTGAGCAAGAGACAACTTTGATGGGGAATCTCACCGATTCGGTGTAGCAGTTCTCCATAAGCGTCATAATCTTCGCGGTAGTAGCCTGCACGTTGTCTACTCGCAAGTACGGCATCAAAGTTATCTAGCACGATCAGACATCGAGATGAGCGCAAATACTCAATCAATCGGGAAATTTGCAACCCTGTGTTTTGAGGCAAGGTAATTTCTTGCTGCTGAGAGAGGAATTTAATCAAATCCTTCAGCAGCTCTTCGAGGGTTGGGGCATCCCGTAGCGATCGCCAAATCACAAAATCAAATTGGGCTTGTATTTGCTGTGCTAACTTGACTGAGAGTGCGGTTTTGCCCATGCCGCCCAAGCCAAGCAATGTAACCATTCGGCAGCGATTCCTTTCAGGATGCGTACCGCCGCCTAAAATCCATTGGCTTAGAGTCTCTAATTCCGTAGTACGTCCATAAAATCTGGAAACATCAATGGCTTCACCCCAATGGGTGCTGTTGCTGGCGGGTTGTAAGTTTAAGGTTGAAGCAGCGATCTCTTCCTGCTGTTTCTGTGCAAATCGCTTCAGTACTCCATGCAAATTATTTTTGGTAACTTTTTCGTTAAGAGCTTTGGATAGCGATCGCCACAATTCCGAGCCAACATCCTTGATATAACCAGTGTCATAGCCATTACCTACAGCCATATCTAAGTAAGTTTTTCCCTCCCAAGATTGGCTAAATACAATGTTTTGAACTTTTGTTAAACGCCCCCGTTCCAGTAATTTCTCAACTAAGGCGATCGCCTCTGACTCTGTCATTTTCCTCTTTAACACCTGTATATAGCTAAACTATCATCAATAAATCCTCGATTTGTCACAAAATTTACACAAGTACACTAAAAATATCCGACCTTTATCCGACCTTTTCTAACCATCAAACTCTACATTTTCAATTAAAGTGCATTTGCACAGCAGTTTCTAAAACGGTATTTTCTAAGAAGCCATGCAACCAAAGAACTTCAATACTTTCATTTTTCGATCTTTGATGTCCTTAGGAATTGTTGTGAGTAATCTATCTATAGGAGAAGTACTTCCGTCTTCTGCTCAATCTTCAAGAATTGATGAAGGAATTGAATGCATTAAAAAATATAGAGACTTTTACTACAGCCGTGAAGGTGGGGATCTAAGTAGTAAGGATGCCCTTGCAAAAGCAGAGCGAACCTGTGCCGAGCAAAATGATCGCCCTAGAAGAAGGTATAGAGACCGAGATGATGATCGACAGGACTCAAGAGATTCGGTGCGAGTGATTAATTCTATAGCAAGTGCAGGAAGTTACTGGGTCTATCAAAAGCCTTCGGATGTCAGTGATAGCCAAATGCAAAGCGCTGGAGCAGCTTTTTATAGTAGTCCTCAAGCTTGTTCCATGCATTATAGTCTTTGCACAACTCTTGGCGGTGTTTGGCTTTCACAGCAACAATCTTTAGTCATTCAGAATCCTTGAGATTTTCGACCAACTCCTAAGCATCTAAATTTTCCAAGCTAGATTGTGCCAGCTTGGAAAATTTGATTTGCGGTGAGATTTAGGTCAGGGAAAGTTTGCGAGATCAGGCGATCGCAATTTTGAAACTTAGTAACCTGATATTCGCCATCCACCAAATTACAAACCGAGATCGTCGGTTGTTTAGGATTGCCAATAAAATTACGCCCACCCAATGCTGCATAGTCAACAAGCCAATATTCCGCAATCCCCATCTCTTCATAATCTGCATATTTCAAATAATAATCATCACGCCAATTGGTTGACACAATTTCAATCGCCAATGCGATCGATGCACCTTGACTGAGAATCGCTTCTTTTTTCCATCGGGCTTCGTTGATGAGATTAGGAAGGTTTACGACCAATATATCGGGGAAATATCCAGAATCTTTGCCTTCAGGTCTAACTATCGTTTGATTGGGAATAGTGTAAGGTAATCCCAGACGCTTAACTTCAAAGGAAATCTCTACAGTCAAAAACCCCTTAGATTCTTCGTGTTCTCCAACTGGTTGAGCCATTTCAATAATATTTCCGTTATGAAGTTCGTAACGCACTCCAGAATTTTCAGGGAGAAATTCGACAAATTCATCGAAGGTCGTAACTTTAGGTAAAGTTTGGATCATCATGGCTGTTGGGTGGTGCTTATGACAAAAAATATGGTTTCTATATTATCTCTAATTTATTAGGCTTAGTTTTTTGTTGGTTGCGATCGCCTCTTTTTCTGACATTTTCCACCTTAAACCCCTACTGATAGCTACACTATCGTCAACAAATCCTCGTTTGTCAAAAAAATTTACATAAATACGCCAAAAACATCAGACCTTTACCCGACCTTTTCCTACCAATAAAATTGATCGCAACAGCTAAGATTTTTGTGAATAAGTACTTGTGCAGAATTAATTTCACAATGAAAGCTTTGCTAAATCTTAACTTTATTTATCGGTTCTTTCCGTTTTTAATAATAGCTCTACCGCTGTTTACAGTATTCGGGTCTTTGCCAGCTAGTGCCAGATGTAATGGTATTCTTGATTGCCCCGTTCTTGATCCAACCGATAGCAGGTTTAATCCAGGCGAACTTGCTGATCCTCTAAAAGTTTGGTTTGAACATAATCCTGGACTCAGCATACTTCACCTAGATATTGGCGTTATAGTTGCAGCAGGTGTAAAATCTGGCAAGGTTACTAATCGGCAGCAATGCTATTCTTTTGTTGATACGACGGTTGACAATCTTAATAGGCAAGTACCTAATGATGTTCAAAGGTTTAGCGGGTATAGTTCTCTGGTGCAACAGAAAAAGAATTCAGGTAGAGAGGACTGTAACCGACTGCTTGCATCAAATTCTGGTAGTGGAGGAGTTAATACAGTTGCATGTTCATCTACATACGATCCACGCCCCTATCGACCTGGTACTTCTGGATGGACTGGGCGAGTAGGACAAATCGCATTTAATAATGGGACAAGCGCCTCTGTGCGAGTGACGCTTTTTCACCCTGATGCACCTACTCGTGCTTTTAAGAGTTGGAATGTGCAACCTCGGCAAAATTTGTTTCTCGGCGGAGATAACTACGGTATGGACTGGGGAATTCAGGTTGATAACTCTCCAATCTGTATTGTAGGCTCAGTATCAGATTGGAATTCTTTCAATGGAAGTCAGATTTTCCAGACGTGGGTAGAACGGGTACCTCGATAACCTCGTTAAAAAGTGTGATCGCCGATCTTGTAGGGTGCGTTAATGAAATGTAACGCACCCTACAAGATTATCAAGTATCAACCGCATTCTGATAGTCCCCCATATAGATGTTGCAGATCTCGTTCAGATTATTAGCGAACAAGCTATTTTTACCATCACATCAGCATTTGCAATGAAAAAATTAGCCGTTTCTTGTTTCTGTATCTTATCTATTCCATCTCCTGCTTTTGCTGGAATACAAGACATAAGGTCTATGAATCAGAATTCTAATGGTTCCTTCAACATAACTTGTTTAAACGGATTCTCAGAAACGGCTAACGCTGAATCAATAGCTAGAAATTTAGTCTGTGAGACAGGTAACTCAGCTTCATCTCAACGTAAGTCAGTTGTTTGTACTGGGAATGAGTTTCAAAACTGGTTCTACGTTACAAGGATTGCCGACAACAAACAGTTTGGCGATTTTAGCGAGAAGTTATCGCTAAATGTTTGCCAGCAAGCAGTAAGAGCTTCAAGTTCTGAAGTGGTTTGTACTGGGAATGAGTTTCAAGATTGGTTCTACTTGACTCGTATATCTGATGGCAAGAAATTTGGTGACAGACTTTCTTTTAAAACTTGCTTACAGCTTAGCAATACAAGCCAATAAATATTCTGTTTGCCATTTCGTGTTGACACAGTGCGATCGCCGATCTTGTCAGGAGCGTTAATAAAATACGACGCACCCTCCAATTATCAATAATCTATAGAAAATTAATGAAACAATATTTTAAAACCATCCTGCTTACCAGTAGCCTCATTGCTACTAGCCTCACTCTTGCCGTACAAGATACATTTTCTCAAGCAGTCCCTTCACCAACTGTCCAGAAATCCACTCAACCTAAACAGAAAAGTCTGAGTTTTTTACGCAGCCTCGAAGCCCAATCAGAAATTGTGGCGAGTGATATTAGTCAAGATGGCAAAACCCTTGTCACCGCTAGTGGCGGCGATGTGCAAGTCTGGAACCTTGAAACTGGCGATGTCAAAAAACTCTCACTCTTGGACAGTCAATATGCAAACATCAAAGCGATCGCGATTAGTCCCGATCGGCAAACCATTATTACTGGGAGTTCTGGATTAGATATAACTACTCAAAGCAATTCATCAGGTTGTACCTCAAGCAGTGGAAATGGTAGTTTCAGTTGGAGTTGTAACCTCGGTGGTTCATCAACACAGACTATTAGAAGTACGGGGGGCAGCGCAATTCAAGTCTGGGAGCTATCCACAGGCAAAAATCAAGGTACATTAGAATTTTCAGATTCATCTGCGATCAGCTTTGGTCGCTTTGCTGATGCTTTTAATCTCGTTCGTTTTAGCGCTGATGGCAATACACTAATCACCAGCCAAAGAGTTTCTTTCACATGCCAAACAAAGTTCCGTGACCTCAAAACAGGAAAAGTAATCAGCCAACTAGACAGCAAAGCCAGTTTAAGATCTAAAACTGGTGCAACCTGCAACCAAACCTTCGCAATTAATCCCCGTGAAAGTAGGCAGGTTGTCTATGCGTCCAGTCTTTCAATTCACAATATCGGTTCTAACGACAATCCCAAGCATTTGTCGTAATTGCTCAACCTAGGTAAATTGACAAAAGCAGCAAAGCTGATAAAGTAAA
>NZ_JAZBJZ010000167.1:0-8081 GCF_036349135.1 Tumidithrix elongata BACA0141 | reverse complement strand
TTCCTATGAAACCCCTCTTCTGTCTTTATTGCAAGGTTTTGTCCTGTACTAAGGGGTTATTTATGATAAAGCCTGAACAATCGTCATAGGAATTTTAAACCTCTTTAGTGAGCTATTAATTACTCAAATTGCTTTCAGCATCGGTGGGTATTCCAGATTTGGTGAATTCTGCGATTTCACGACTTATCTCAAAAGATAATCTAGATAGCTCTCTAAGCTAAATGATGTCCGCAATTGGAACAAAAGCGATCGCTTGGCTCGATTGCCTTACCGCACTGACTGCAAAACCGACGGGTACTGGAACTGGAGGTTGACATTGATGTCGAAGTCGCCACAGATCCCATACGCATTTCCATCGGATTCATATTCATTTGCATATTTCCCATTTTTAACGGTTGCATTGGCAGCATCGGGCTCATGGGTTCCATTGGGGTGGAGAACGACGGAGCGCTAGCAACCTGTTGCATCTGCATTTGTTGGGCACTGCCAATGAAAGAAGTTTCGCTTGTAACGCTCGTTGCATTTCCTTGAACGCTAATAAAAACCTCTCCTTGCGCAGTAAAAATCTCGATCGCTGCACCCATGGGAGTACGGAAAATCTTTGGTGGAGCAGTCCAGACACCAGTGCTAATACTACTGCTAGTCTGTTGCTGCTGGCTTGGGCTGCTCATAACTGTAGTAATCATGGTTTGAGTGCCTTGATTGTCGAGATAGATGCTGTAACCTGAGCCTAGTTCGCAAACGTAACCCATGATGCCTCCTAGTAAAACAGCTCTTTTACAGTCTATTGTAAGTTCGAACTATGTACAATTGTGCAGCCCAAACAAAGAGGACGATTCAAGCCAATCGGCTATAAAGGTCTTGTACTGAGATAGAATCGAAACTAGCAGTAGGATAAGCAAAGTTTTGTACTGTCATTATTGGGATTATACAAATGAGCAACCAGATCTATGCTAGTCAAGATTTACAGAATAGATCTTTTATTGGAAAGGATCTGACTGGAGTAGATTTTAGTGGTGCTGACTTGCGGGGATGTGATTTTACAAGAGCGATTTTGGTTGGGGCAAACTTCGATCGCGTGATTACTGGGCAGAGTCAACGGCATATCCCTATTTCTATTCTCTCGGTAATTATTGCGGCGATCGCGCTAGTGGCTTTCAGTTTTATGCTTGAAAAAATTGATAGCTTATTGTTTGATTCGTTCGGAGATCTTTACAGAAAGATAGTGAATGTTTTACTGCCGATCGTTCTGATTCTTTTGCTTTTCTTACGGGATACAATCCTTGAGAAGTTTCCCAGAATCACTAATTTCTTGGGCGATGCTAGCTTTGGGATTTTCGTAGTGATGACGGTTCTTCTGACATTAGGGCTGGGGTTTATTAGCTTTACGGGCACGTTTCTTTTTTTAATTCCGACTTTGATTTCCGCAATTATCAGTTTTTATGTATTTCAATGGTTTATCGAGTCAATAAAGAAGAAAATAGGAACTTCATTTAAGAAAGCTAACTTGACCGATGCAAATTTTAGTCAGGCGATCGTCAAGAATACGGATTTTTCGTTTGCTCTATTGTCAGGGATTTGCATCAATGGGTGGCAACTCGATTCACATACGCTATTTACAGGTGCTAAATGTGACTATCTGTATTTAAAACCACAGCAGCAACAGAGTTATCCACTTAATAGTAATTTCCAAACTCAGGAGTTTAAAGATTTTTTGAAGCAATTCACTGAGATTGATTCAAATCAGTGATTTAAATCAATCTCAGCATCGGCAGGCATACCAGACTTGGCGAATCCTTCAGGTTTATCGATCGCTAATTTAACGCCAAACACTTGCTTAACGCGATCTTGTTTGAAGTAGATATTCTCAGGGGTGAAGGAAGCTTTGGTATCAATTTGAGCGACATGGGCGATAAAGGACTTATTGGGATTGGAATCGAGAAAGACCCTAGCAGTCTGTCCGACGCGAATCTTACCGATGTCGCCTTCGGGGATATAACATCGCAGATAGACAGCATTAGGATCGAGGACGGTGAGAAGGGTTTTACCCGTTGCTACGATCGCACCGGGTTCGAGGGGGCGACTTTGAACAATGCCATCAATCGGACTTTTTACCTTAAATGAATCCAATCGTCGCTGAATTTGATCGCGGGCTGCCTGCGCATTTTTGACCTTTGCTTGAGCCGCCGCCAATTTTGCCAGAGCCTGTGTCTTTTGCATAGAATACGCATCGAGTTGAGCGCTGCGAATATCAGGATTGAACCCTGTAGATTGTGCCTGTACAGAATTTCCTTGGGCAGCTAAGAAGCGATCGCGAGAAGCTCTAACCGCAGCTCTGCTGGCAACGAGCTTAGCTTCTGCTGTAGCCAGATTTGCCGTGGAATTCTCTAACGTGGTTTGCTTTTGATCGAACAGTTGCTGGTTCACTGCTCCTTGTTTGACCAACTCGGCATAGCGATCGCGTTCTATGGTCGCCAGCTTTAGATCGGATTTTGACTGCTGTACCTGTGCTTCCGATTGCTTGACGACTGCCTCGGCTTGCCGCAGATCGGACTCAGTGGCAGAAACTGTAAATTGAGCTTGGTCGATGCGTCCGCTAGCGTCACCTTGGGATTGCTGTAGGTTAAACGTAGCTTCGCGGATGCGACTCTCGGCAATAGAGATTTCTTCTTTAGCTTGTGCTTCTTCTTGACGGGCTGATTCGATTTGGGCGTTTAAACCGCTGAGTTGGGCAGGAACTTCTTCATCTTCGATCTCCACGACGACCTGCCCTTTTTTTACAGTATCGCCCTCCCGCACGAGAATGGTTACTACCCTTCCGCCAGTCTTTGCGCCAATATCCGTCTCATCGGACTCCAAACGTCCACTCACATGCAGAATGGTTTCAGGTGGTTTCGGCAAAATCGTCCAAATGCCATAGCCGATCGCACCTATCGCTAATCCTAAAGGAATGGCTAACCGAGGATTAAATTTCTTTGTTTTTGGGGGTGCTTTGTCATTACCCTCAGATTTAGGCTCGGAATTTTGCGAGTCGGGCTGTTTTTGAGGAGCTTCCTGAGGATTAGGGGCAGCTTGGGTCATAATTTAGCGATCGCGATAGAGTGCAGATTTACAGATCATACTAGACAGTCTAGTATGAGTAAACGCCAAATTTATTAAACTTAAGTTAAGTCCATGACTCTTGCTGTAAGTCATTCCCTCACAAGCGATCGCAAAAAAGAAAAAATATTGCAAGGGGCGATGCAGGTTTTCTTTCGCGATGGGTATGCGGGTACGAGTATGGATCGGGTAGCGATCGAGGCAGGGGTTTCTAAACAAACGATCTACAGTCACTTTCACGATAAAGAGAGCCTATTTAAAGCCCTGATCGAACAACTGACGATCGCGCGATTTCAGGCTTTATTTGAGTCCGATCAGTTGAGCGGCGAACCCGACCAACTCTTGCGGCAGTTGGCAGAAACCTATTTGCTCAAGGTCGCGGAAGATCGAGAATATCTGAGTTTGTTAAAGGTGATTATTGCGGAATCTTCTCGCTTTCCAGAAATGGCAAAGCTTTACTATCAAACGGTAATCCAGCGGGGACGGCAGCTTTTGAGTCAATACTTTGACGCTCATCCCGAGCTAGGGATTAAGGATGCAGAAGCAGCTTCTCATATTTTCTTTGGTTCCCTCGTCTCTTTTGTGGTGGTACAAGAGATCATTCATGGCAAAGAGATTATGCCCCTCTCTTCCCAAAATCTGGTGGATTGTCTGATCGACCTTATGGTTAGAGGTTCAACATTTAAGTCCTAACCGCAATGATGGTCTGCATATGACAGTCGGCGACGAGATCAACTGTTCATGGGATAGTGGTTAATGCCCCAGCAGAAAAATATAGAGGTTGTTAAATTTTCGATCTGCAATGTCATCATCCTGTCACCTAACCCATAATCTAGTAGCTAGTCCCTTATCGCTATTTTTGAGGTTGTAGGCATGACACAACAGAATCCCAGCCCTATTCCTAGCCCTATTCCTGGTCGTAGTCTACCCAGCTCAACTTATCAAAAAAACGAACCCTTTTTGTGGGCGCATATAGCTTTGTTATGTGCTGTCCCACTCACACTTGCTTTGAGTATGGGTGGTTTGGCTGTTGGCGATCCTGTGTTTCCGTCGTGGTTGGAAACGATCTTGCTTGGGTTACCTCCCGCTGTTTTTGTCACTTGGGTGCAATGGCAGCAGCCCCTGTCACCCTTTAGCCTTTGGTTTGTGGCGAAACCCGATCGAGAACTTAGCGATAATCAGCGACGGGTACTGTCTTTACTCAAACAGCATCCCAATGGCTGGCATACGGGGGGCTGGATCGCGGTAGCTGCTGCGGTATTTATGTATGTCGTATTTCGCCAAATGTATCAGGCGGCTCCCTTAGCGGCAGCGATCGCTCCTTTCCCCGATGTGCTGAGAATACTAGGCATTGTGTGGGCAGAGGCTTTCTTTTTGGCAAGCAATCTACTTTGGCAATCGGGCATCGCGGCGATCCGAGTTTTACTCGCATCCCCTGCGGAATTCGATCGCTTGACTCCTCACCCTATCGAGAAAATTAAAAATGACTTCACGACCTTGGGCAAGCGATCGCCCCATCTGCTGCTGATTATCCCCTTACAAATGAAGGCGGAGTTACTCGATCCATCGGATCCATCCACCGCTACAACAGAATCCCAGCCCGACGACACACCAAATGCTCTGACTAGCAGTCTCAATCAGCTTTTCAGACCAGATTCTCAAGTTTCACAATTGGTTGCAACGACCGCCACAAAGCTTTCAGAAATTGCGACAAATTTGCTCGGTAAATTTCAGCAAGCACCTGTCAAACCTTTAACCAAGCCCCAGACAAAACCTGTAACATCTCCAGTTCCCTCAGCAGACTCAGAAGCGGATTCTGATTTTGATGATGACTTTGACGATCGCCCCTTATCCCTTTTGGGCTCTGAACCCACTCGCAAAGCCGCCCCAGAGGCAGAAGTTCCTGAAGCGGCGGGACGCATCCTGCAAGGAATCGCTGAGACGGATGAAGTTGAGGATTTAAGAGAAGTTCCTGAATCACTCTTGGGATCTGAGCCAGATGCTGAAGAATCCTTAAAGGAAACTTTAGAGGATTCTGAAGAGGAGGAAATCACTGAAGCGATCGCTGAGGAAACAGAGATTAACGATCTGCCCGAAGTCACTAAATCCCTTTCAGAGCCTGATATTGAAGAACTTGTTAATGAAGAAGCTTTAGAGGAAGAAATTGCTGAGCCTGAAGAAGTCACGGCAGGGTTTGACGATATCCCAGAAGCGATCGCGCCAGTTTTAGACGCTGAACCTGAGATTGAAGAAATTCTTGATGAAGAGGTTTTAGAAGATTCTGAAGAAGAAATCCCTGAGGCGATCACTGAGGCTGATAAAGTTATAGAGGAGGATTTACCTGAAGAATCCGAATCCCTCTTGGAGCCTGAGCTTAACGCTGAAGAACTTGTTGACGAAGAGGCTTTAGAAGATTCTGAAGAAGAAATCCCTGAAGCGATCGCTGAGGATATAGAAACCACTGAAGAAATCGACGATCTACCTGAAACCACCGAATTTATTTTGGAGACTGAGATCGATGATGAAGAGCTTCTGGAGGAGGAAACATTACAGGAAGAAATTCCTGAAGCCACCGAATCTCTCTTAGAGTTTGACTTAGAGCCTGAAGAGCTTATAGGCGAAGAGATTACAGAGGATCTTGAAGAGGAGGGGATTCCTGAAGCGATCGCTGAGGAGGAAGAAATTACTGAAGAAATTGACGATTTGACTGAAACTACTGAATCCATCTTGGAATCTGAACTTTACTATGAAGAATTTTTGGAGGAAGTGACAGAAGAAGTTGAAGATCTACCTGAAACCACCGAATCCCTCTTGGAAGAAGAATCTGACAATGAGGAATTCTTGGGTGAAGAGATTTTAGAAGATTTTGAAGAGGAAGAAACTCCTGAAGCGATCGCTGAGGATGCAGAAATTCCTGAAGGAATTGACGATCTGCCTGATGCCACCGAATCCCTCTTGGAATCCGATCTGGACAGTGATGAAGTCCTTGAAGAAGAATCATTGGAAGAAACCGCTGAAACAAATGAAGTTGCGTTAGAACTTGACAATATCACAGAAGCTGTTAAACCAACTTTAGAGTCTGAGCCTGATCGCGAAGCATTGCTAGAGGAAGAAGAGACTTTAGAGGATTCTGTAGAAGAGAGCTATGAAGCGATCGCGGTGGTGACGGAAACTACTGTAGTCATTCCAGAAAAAATCGAGCCAGATCCGCGATCGCTGGATCGCCCAAGCGAGCCTATGGATGACGATGTTACCGCAGCACTTGATGATACGGCTGAAATAAGACGACGAGAAAGGCAGGAGGCAGAAACAATCAAGGCAATGTTTCAAGATCTAGATCGGCTAATTGAGAGTCGTTTTTCCGATCTGGGCGAACGAGGAACAAATGCTGTCGATGCTTCTAAGAAAGATGTCAAGGAAACTCCGAAAAAGAGCGAACCTGAAGAAGATGACGATGAAGAGTGGGTTTAGGCTATGGGGAATTTCTCAGGGATTAGCCCAGCCCAATAAACTGTTCCATAAACTGGCGATCGAGCCAGTCTTTCCAATGCCACAGCGCTGTCGAGGGACCAACGCAAAGATTGCCCCAGACAGCAACGGCTTCCCCTGTTCCCGTACCAATCAGGGCAAGATGCCGTTTTTGCGGATAAAAAGGAACAGGGAGTTTTCCTAACGAGACTCGCCTGAGATTGTCGAACAGGGGCTTTCCTTGACGCACCGCAAATACCCCAGCTTTGGGTCGGGGATTTTTCATCATGGTGGCAATGTCACCCGTCGCAAAAATCTCAGGATGCGAGACCGATCGCAGCGTATTGTCTATGAGAATAAAGCCCTGCTCGTCAGTAGCTAAGCCTGTTTGCTGAATCCATTGGGGCGCAGTCGCATGGGTCACCCAGAAAATGCGATCGCAAACCACAGTTAATCCAGACTGGCAGTGCAAAATCTTTGGCAAATCCCAAGTATTCGGATCGCACGGGTACTCAGATTCTGGAATGACTGCACTGACCGATTCCTGTAAATGGAGGTGAATACCGCGTTGGGTGAGCAGTTGGCACAAGCGATCGCCGATTCTTGCAGAATATCCTGACATTAACGTCGGTTGCCGATGAAATAGATGCATTTCTACCTGTGCGGCTGACAGTCCCTTCGTTTGGAATATCGTCTCTAATCGCGCCGCGATCGCAAGGGATAATTCAACCCCACCCGCGCCACCACCGACAATACCGATGCGCAAAGGACGATCTGGAGGAATGGCGCGATCGCTTTGTAAAGCCGCCAAAAATTTCTCCCAATGGGCTAGGAACAGGGGCACGGGTTTCGCAGGAATCGTATAGGCTGCTGCCCCCGGAACTGCCATGATTGCAGGGGTACTACCAATATCAATCGATAGCCAATCAAAGGCTATTGGGGGATTTCTTTCGCATAAAACTCGCTGATTGGACAAATCTAGCCCCACTGCCCGATCTAAAATCAGATTGGCTTTAGCAAATTTCGCCAAGTCTATGAGGTTGATGTGACAGGTCTCAAAGTCGTAAAAGCCGCTGATATGCCCTGGCAACATTCCTGAATAGGGCGCATGCACTACATCTGTAATTAGGGTCATCCGAACCCCTGACAATGGCCACATTCCCAATAATCGTAGCGCGATCGCGTGGCTGTGCCCTCCACCCATCAAAACCAGTTCTTTCATAACATCGCGACTAGCAATATCCTATTCAATTTGTCGGTAGAATTCATGAATTGTTCCTACTATTCTAGACTTATCCTCAAAAGTAGACCTCAAGCGTATTAGACTAATCAAAGCTCCCTATGGCAAAGCTTGGGGTTACCTTGTGCGCGTCCTGAACTTGTTAATCCATGGGGGTCTGACCTAAGAACTTCGTTAGTTGGCAAGAGGTTTAGCAGTTATGAGAATTAAAAAAATTACTTTAGAGAGTGTTTGAGAAGTTAAGCAAGACGTTTTAGGAGGATTTGAATCATCC
>NZ_JAZBJZ010000166.1:0-8225 GCF_036349135.1 Tumidithrix elongata BACA0141 | reverse complement strand
CTCTTTTTATTTTCGTTTTTCGTCTCTGACTGATTTTTAGAGGTGCCCTTATGTTTGGATCCATCAGGGGCGCGTTGTAGCCACAGCCGATCGCCTAGATTCTCTAGGACTATCAACCATGCTCGAACAGCGAGGGTGGCTCAAAAACTTGAGTCCTGCCAAGGAGTACACCTCCTGCTCTCTCGATATGCCTTTAGGAATTCACTTAAAATCCCAAGGAATTTTGCAAACTGAGCATCTAAAAATTCTCTTTAACTCGCAAGTGGTCAAACAGGTCTGCACGGTATTTCATCTCACCGATGGACAGTTTCGCTTTGACCCAACCATTCAAACGCCAAAAGCAGAAATGACGGGGCTAAGTCTGCCCGCCACCGAAGCAACGCTGATGGGATTGAGAGGTTTGCGCAATTGGACCAGCCTTAATGAGAAGTTGCCTGCGCCCGATTCCTCAATATTTGCGACAATTTCAGGCAAACCTCAGTTGCGTTTGGATCCTCAGGAATGGCAGATATGGGAATTTGCCAATGGCACTCTAACATTACGATCAATTGCCGCAAAATTGCAGCTTCCGATCGAGAAAGTTCAGCAGATTGCATTCCGTTTGATTGTGGTTGGTTTAGCGGAGGAAGACCCCGGATGCTTGTCAGCTACGAATGCCAACGAACCCGAGCAGTCTTTACCCGAGCCCATCGAAGAGACACCTGAGGTTAACGAGACTGCTGGAAGAGAAGTTGTAAGCAACTCTTTTATTAAAAATTTGCTCGGATTTCTACAAAATAAGGTCTAAATAGATCCTTAAGGTAGAAACATTCGTTCATAAAGAGCTCGGTAAATTGAACAGCCTTGATTGTTTAAATTGCCTTGTAGCCAATGTTTCAGGAGCATTGGGGGAACTGTTGATGATGTCTGCAATATCAACAGGATGTCAACTAGAAAATTATAGAAAGGACAAAAATTGTTATGACGGAACTATACACTCGTAAAGAACTCGGTGAATTCAACAGCGTAGTTTGTTTCAAAGCTCTGGTAACTGGTGTTTCTGAAACATTAGGCGATAAAGCAGCGGCGATCGCTTTAACCGCAGCAGGTCGTCAACGTGGCAAAGATCTCGTAGCGTCACTAGGCTTAAAAGGACAAGGCAATGTCGATAGTCTCGATACTCTTACCAAAGCCCTCGATGATGCTGTTGGGAAAAATGGAACGAGGCTCTGTGCTATTGACAAGATTGTTGCCGATGGTGACGCCTTGAAGGTCTACACCTCTGAAACAGTTTGCTCTGCTAACGAACCCATAGGTTCCAAGATGGAATGTACGTTTACCTTGGGAGCAATTTGGGGAGCTATCGAAGCTGCCCTCGGCAAACGCTATCGTGGAAAACAAATCGAGTCAGTCTTGCGCGGTGGCAGTCACGATGTATTTGAGCTTACATTGTTCTAAATCTGTCTATCTATACGCTCGAAATCAAAAGAAATCACAAACAAGTAAGGAAACGAAAGGAAAAGAATATGGCAATTAATTCTGGGAAGTTGGAAGGAATTCTGCAAAATTTTGTTAGCGGCACGAGTGAAGTTCAAGGAGCAGCTTTAGTTTCTCCTGACGGCTTGAGCTTGGCATCAACCCTACCTGCTGCAATGGATGAAGAGAGAGTAGCAGCGATGTCAGCGGCGATGCTTTCCCTCGGCGAACGAATTGGTGCTGAACTTTCTAGAGGAAGTATCGATCGCCTTTTTGTTGAAGGAGATAGTGGCTATGGCATTCTCACAAGTTGTGGTCCCGAAGCAGTACTGCTAGTTCTAGCTGGTCAAGCAGCAAAGCAAGGACTCCTCATGCTAGAAATTAAGCGAGTTACAAGTGAGTTAAAGCTTGCTCTAGCTTAAGCTGAGAAGCTGTTTAAAGCGATCGTAGTGGGAGCGTAAGCTCCCACCCCCAATAAATTCTTACGTGCATTTTGTCTCTCAACCGTTGTAATTGCAAGTAACAGGGAAAATACCATGTTAGATGTTCAATCGAGAACGGGTTTTGGAGATCGAGATCTACAGAAAAACTCCCCTAGTGTTTCACAGAATAAAATGTCAATTGAAATTATGCGCCTAGTGGTGACAGGCACTGTAGGAGCTGGCAAGTCTACTTTTATTCGCTCTGCAAGCGAAATTGATGTTGTCGATACCGATCGCGTGGCTACTGATGAGACAGCCTTGCTCAAAAAGAAAACGACTGTTGCCATGGATTTCGGACGATTGAGTTTTGGTCCAAATATGGCATTACATCTATATGGAACGCCTGGTCAAACGAGGTTTGACTTTATGTGGGATATTTTAATCAAAAAAGCCCATGCTTACATTCTATTGGTTGCTGCCAACAGACCCAGCGAGTTCCGTTATGCTCGAAGAATTCTAACTTTTATGAACCGTCGGGTGAAAATCCCTCTCATTATTGGACTAACCCACATGGATTGTGAGGGAGCTTGGACTAGCGAAAATATTGCTATTGCTTTGGGCTTTGTCAATCCGCAATCTCAGCCACCTATAATTGCGGTCAATGCCAACGAGCGAGATTCTGTGGTGCGGGCGCTCATTGCCCTGATGCAGCATTACATAGAGCAAGCGGGGGCAGCATAAAATTCATCTTTAAGGGGCATCTTTAAAACCTTGAAATCAATAAGCGGTCACGATCTCTAAAAGCTCCGCAGTGATGGCAGTTTGACGTTCTTGCTGATAGGCGATCGTAAATTCTGCAATGCGTTCTTCAATATTCTTTTCGGCGATTTGCATGGAGGCGAGGCGACTGGCATTTTCGCTGGCGAGGGACTCAACAAAGGCGCGATAGAGGGAAATAAAGAAATATTGTCGCAATAGCGAAGCGAATAGTCGATCGCTGGCCATAGTAAACGTGGGCAGCGATCGCGATTGCCATGTCCGCTGTGCGATCGTTTGCAACCATTGCCGATCGAGGGGCAAGAGTTGTAGCTTGCTGGGTTCGCTAAAGGTACTGGCATGGAGGCGATTGTAAAAAAGCAGGATGCGATCGATCCGATCGCGATCGCGCCAAGTTTCGATTTGAATCAACATTTCCTGTACCATCGGCGTAATCCCTGCCAGAGAACTGGGCATCTCAAAGGTTTGGGCGATCGCAAAACCCGCAGTTTCTAAGGGAGGGATAATTCTTGTGCCGACGGTAAACACAGACAGGCGATCGGCTGCGATCTCTGCATGTTGAATTTCCGCGATCGCGTAACGGGCAATCTGTTCGTTAAATTGTCCGCACATTCCCTGTTCTGAGCCAAAGACGATCGCACCGCAGCGTTTGCCCGAAAATTGAGTCAGTGCGAAAGGCGTACTTTTGAGAGGCTCGTGTATGCCATTCGCTTGGATGAATCCTTGTGGATGCATTGTTTTGAGAACGACATACAGTCCCTTTTCGATGGTTTGGCTGTATTCACTCAGGGATGCTACCGCTTGCTCGTATTGATGGATATTGACTGCCGCCAGCACCTTCATCATTTTGACGACCGATCGCAGGTCGGTCGCCGTATGGATTTGGCGTTGCAGCGATTGAATGGAGGTCATGGGGTTCCTCCTGTTTCTGAATTATTGTTTGAATTACTGAGGCGATCGCGGGCAACCCGCAACAGAGATGCGCGATCGCTTGCACTCAAAGCTTCACCCCGTTCGATCCGATCGCAGAGATCGGGTAATTGGGCTGCGACTACTTGGGCGATCGCAGTTTCACATGCGCCAATTTGACCGATGGGAATGGCATCGAGCAACCCTTCGGTAACGGCAAGCAGGATGGCGATTTGGGTAGCGACGGGCATGGGTTTGTACTGCGGTTGTTTGAGTACTTCGCGCACGCGCCGCCCCCGTTCTAGGGCGAGGCGGGTCGATTCTTCTAGGCGCGTACCAAAGCGAGAGAAAGCTTCGAGTTCTTCAAATTGCGAATAGGAGAGGCGCAACGCCCCTGCGACAGAACGATAGGCGGGTAGCTGGGTTTTACCCCCGACGCGGGAAACAGATTTGCCCACATCGATCGCGGGCAATACCCCTTTTTGAAACAGTCCCGGCGACAGGTAGATCTGTCCGTCCGTAATCGAAATTAGGTTGGTGGGAATATAGGCAGCCATGTTTTGGGCTTCAGTTTCCAAGATCGGCAGGGCAGTGAGCGAACCACCACCGAGATCGGGATGAAGGTGCGTAGATCGTTCTAGCAAGCGGGAATGAATGTAGAAAATATCCCCAGGGAAGGCTTCACGACCAGGGGGACGGCGCAACAACAGCGAGAGTTCGCGATAGGCACGGGCATGGGTAGTGAGGTCGTCGTAAATAATCAGAACATCGCGCCCCTGTTCCATAAAATATTCTGCCATGGTCGTTGCGGCATAGGGAGCGACGAACTGCAATCCGGGCGGTTCTTCACCCCCTGCCATAACGACGGTGGTATAGTCCATCGCGCCGTATTCTTCCAAATCTGCAATTAGTTTGGCAACGGCGGTGCTGCGCTGCCCGATCGCGCAATATATGCAGAGAACATTTTTGTCTTTTTGATTGACGATCGTATCGATCGCGAGGGCACTTTTACCCGTTTGGCGATCGCCCAAAATCAATTCCCGCTGTCCGCGACCGATGGGAATGAGGGCATCGATCGCCTTGATTCCCGTTTGCAGAGGCACATTCACAGGAGCGCGATCCATAATTGCGGGGGCATTGCGTTCGGCGGGACGACGCTGGGAAGTACGGATCGCGCCTTTGCCATCGAGGGGACGACCGAGGGGATCGATCACCCGTCCGAGAATCGTATCGCCCACGGGAACTTCTAAAACCTTGCCTGTGCGCCGCACTTCAAAGCCTGCCCTGAGGCGATCGCTGGCATCGAGCAGGATAATACCCACTTCCTCGGGATCGAGGTTAAACACCATGCCCAGAGTGCCCCCTGCAAAGCGAACGATTTCTTCCGATTCCACATGGGGCAGACCCGTCACTTTGGCAATGCCCTGTCCGATCGACTGCACGATGCCGATTTCCTGCGATCGCAGGTCGGGGGGATGGGTGCTGAGTACGCGATCGTAAAGAGAGAGGGTCTCGTTGAAAATGGTTTGCAAAAGATTATCCATGGGCTGGCTCTACTCCTTCTGCATTAATTCCCTCGCCTATTTCTTCACCGATTTCTTCGCCTATTTCTTCGCCAATCTCTTCACCGAGAACAGAAGCTAAATTCTCTGCGATCGCATCGAGATAGGCTTCAATACTCCAAGTCAGTTTGTAGCCCCTACCGCGTAGTTCGATGCCGCAAATTAAATCGGGTTGGGTTTCGCAGTCCAAATGTAAGTCTCCTAGATTCGCTGCATTCAAGTAATTCTGTAAGACCTGCGCGATCGCAGTGCGAATTGACTCGGGTAATTCAAAAGCGCTCACTAGGGTGAGGGCAATGCCACTCTGCTGCTCGGTTTGAGTTAAGGCAGTCACTAAGGCAGTGCGATCGCGATCGGCAAGATTTTGCAAGCGTTGTAGGAATATCTTGGCGATCTGTGCCTCTAACGTGACTTCTGCCAAATCCTTGAGTACCAACTGTACGCTCATCTGTAGCTGCTGCATGGTGCGATGGCGCACCTCTTGCAAAAAGGCTTCTTTCTGTCGGCGCAGGCTTGCCTGCCACTGCGATCGCGCTACTGCCGCCGCATCACGCACTTCCTGTAACAACCTCTGGCGGGTTTGTTCGACTTCCGCCTGTGCTTGGGTGAGTAATTCCGCTTGTCGTGCCGCTAGGTCTGCTTGCATTTGTTGGTAATGGGCGACCTCCTGTTGTGCCTCCTGCTGCTGCTGCTCGGCGGAATTTAAGCGATCGCGAATTGTTTGTTCGCGACGTTCCATCGCCTTGACGATCGGCTTGTAAAGTAAGCGTTGCAGCACAAATACCAAAACAAAAAAGTTGACGATTTGCGCCGCAAAGGTAACCCAGTTAATTTCCACGCTTGTTACCCCCCGACTTTCGTAACGGCAGAAATCACATAATTCCAAAAGGGATTCGCAAAAATCAAGATCAGCGAGATCACAAAACAGTAAATCGCCACCGATTCGATAAATGCCAGCCCCACAAACAACGTGCGCGTAATCGTGTTGGCTTCGTCGGGTTGCTGGGCGATCGCGTTCAGGGCTTGGGCGATCGCTTTTCCTTCACCGAGAGCAGGTGCGATCGAGCCGATGGCAATGGTCAACCCCGCCGTTAAAATCGAAATCGTTCCCACAATCCAAACAGCCATAAAAATGGGATTGCTACTATCAAGATGCGTCATAATGCCCGTCCTTATTTGAGTCTAACCGTTTTAGATTTTGGATTTTGTAGAAAAAGAAGTAATGCCTTACAGTCTCCCCTCTGTCTGAGAATTAATCCCCATGACTTGCCGAGCCAATGTACACCAATGCCAAAATCGCAAAGATATATGCCTGGATGATCCCAGTGATTAGGCCCAGAAGCTGCATGATCGCAGGAAAGAAAAAAGGTGCGATCGCCAGTAATAGGGCAGCAATCATGCCTTCGCTCATGACGTTCCCGAATAGGCGAACGGCTAGGGCTAGGGTGCGAGAGAGTTCGCTAATGATGTGAAACGGCAGCATGATCGGACTGGGTTTCAGGTATTGGCGCAGGTAATTCCCCAGCCCCTGTTGGCGAATCCCGAAAACAGGGACGGCAAAAAACACGCAAATGGCTAGAGCCGCTGTGGTAGAAAGCGATCCCGTGGGTGGATGATAGAAAGGCACGATCGCCAGCAAATTCGACGTGGCAATGAAAATAAACAGGGTTCCGATAAAGGGAAGATAGCGATCGGGATCTTTGCCGCTGGTTTGACGAATTTGTTCTCGAACCGTACTCACCAAAACTTCTAAAAAATTTTGCCAGTGGCTGATTTCGACATCGCTAGAAAGCTTGCGCGTAATCGCCCAAGAGCAGATTCCCAAAAACAAAATAATTGCCCAAGTGAAGACCAACGTCGCATTGAGCGTGATATCCCCCCATTGCCAAAACACAATTGAATCGGGACTAATATGCATTTATCCTCCTCGCTTTGGTGCGATCGGTTGGAGTCGCTCAATCGTGCGATTGCGAATCCAGAAAAACATGCCCAAACAAGCGATTAAATGCAGGGGCGCATAGTCTTTGATGCAAAAAAGCAATAGAGAAAATCCCGCCAACACAATCCCTAACCTTCCAAAAAAGCTGCCTAGGGCTAAGAGGACGGGGGCGCGGGCTTTGGGTAGTTTTCGCACCGTCACCCACAATCCGCCAAAATAAATCGTGCCTAGCACAGCACCTAAAATTAGCGTCACGGGTAAAAAGAACAAACTAATCATGTTTGACCTCCGTTTCAGAATTACGTTCGATATCGGGATCGGGATCGGTTAAGCGGTCTAGGGGGGCTTGCGATCGCACCATGCGCTCTTGCTCTTGGGCAACCCACTGCCAAGCCACCAAGCAACCCAGCGTCAAGCCGCCCAGCATCAGTGCCAATGTCCAAGACATCTGACTGGGAAACTGGCGATCGATCCACATGCCTAGCGCCATGCCTAAGAGCGTGGGCGCGACCACCGACCAACCGACCAAACCTGCAAAACCCAGACCGAACCAGACGCCCCCAAAGGGTTTGGTTTGACGGGCGTGTAATTTGCGCTGTTCCTTGGTGGCGATCGCTTCCGTAAAGTCATGGGCAGGCGATCGGGCTTTGCGCCGCGAAGATTCAGGGGATTTCATAAAAATTCACCTAACTCGATAAAACGTCGAATCGTGCTGATTTCGAGTTTTGCCAATACCGATCGCGCTGTTTTTTCGCGATCGCTGAAAGCCCGAAATTGTTGGGCGATCGTTTGTCGCAACATCCCTAGATCCTCTCCCTTAACCGCGTGTTGGGTCGAAACTGTAACGGTATCTTCTTGTTTAATTAAAATTCCTTCATCAACTGCCCAAAACTGTTCTTTTCCTTCCTCGGGAATAAACGATAGCAAACTCGGTACGAGTATCGCCACAAAGTCCACATGGCGTGGCAGCAGGCAAAACGAACCATTCTCAGCTTCGGCAACGACTTTGCTGACTTCTGTTTCCAGCAAAATCTTGGTAGGTAAGATAATTTTGAGCAGCATGACACACCACTCTAATGCTTCTGAACGACTTCTTCAACTGTACCAATCCTAAGTACAGGACAAAAGATTGAGAGCATTAGAAAAGGCATCAGCGTTGAG
>NZ_JAZBJZ010000165.1:0-8290 GCF_036349135.1 Tumidithrix elongata BACA0141 | reverse complement strand
CATTTTCCTCAAATCCCTTCCTACTCTTGTTTGTATTTTTAGAGATGCCCATAAATCACTTCAAAGGCTGATAGTCGCTCTGATTTCCCTTTTAAGGATAACTCCCCAACTGAACGACAGGAGATTTTATCTTTAACAGCCGCAAAAGTTTCCTCACTGATCAATATCTGTCTAGCGCTAGCTCTACTCTCAAGACGTGCAGCAACATTCACCACATCACCAAGAACGGTATAGTCCATTCTACGTTCGCTTCCTAAACAGCCCGCAATAACTTCTCCTGTATTGATGCCAATGCCGAGATTGATAATATCTGAATTAGCCCTCTTTTCGTTGATTTCAGCTACCTTGTGTTGGATGGCGATCGCGCAACTAACTGCTCTTATTTCCTGATCGAGTTGTTCGGTTGGAGCACCGAATACCAGCATAATTGAGTCTCCAATAAACTTATCAATTGTGCCTTCATATTGGAAGACAATCTCAATAATATCTTGAAAGTAACTGTTAAGGAGTGCAAAAATATCATCAGGAGAAGCAGTTTCAGCATAGGATGTGAAGTTACGCACGTCGCAGAATACGCAAGTTACTTTACGTCTTTCACCTGCAACGATCTCGGCAAAATCTGTGCTATGCATAATCCGATCCACCACCTGTCTAGTGACAAAGCGGCTGAACATATCTTGCATTTGGGCTGAGCGATATTTTTCATGTTCGAGTAGATGTTGAACACGGAGCATAGGATTTTGAGTAATAACCCTCTTGTAGGTTTCAATGCCAAAAATCCCTTCTCTCAAAAGTTTGCGAGCGCAATCTTGGATTGTCTGATGTTTAGTATTTGGTAAAGGTGTAATAATGTTGTTTTCTAAATAATTCTGCAAAATCGGTCTTGTCTCGTCATCGATTTGCAAGATTTCGTAGACAGCACCTCGTCCTTTAGTACCACGTTGTTCGCACATCTCGCACCCAACTTCTTTCCATAGTTCTTCTGTTCGATGAGCATTAGGATCTAACAACTTCATTGCTTCAACTCCAACTTGAACTAGTTGAGCGCAATTTGTACATAAGAGAGGCAAAAGTGTTTGAGACCAAATGCAAGAAAAATGTTGAAGAATCTCTTGGTAGTTTGTCCCCACCATCGAATCTCGAAAATTGTAGATAACATCAATTCCTATATAAGGTGTATCTATACAAGTAAAAATCCATCGTTTTTGTTGAGCGGCAAGAAAGACTTCTTGATAATTTCTCAAGTTCAATATGTCAATCACAAGAGGTGTAGATGAATCTTGAATTGAATTTTCTATTGCCTCAGTCCAAGCAACTTCTGTTGGTACAACAACCTGAATCGACCAGTTCTCTGGCAGTACATAAGGAAAATTTAGATCTTCTGTAAAAAGTTTGACTGGCGATCCTGACTTGGTAAACTCATGTACAATTGCCAACAAAGTTGTTAGTTTACCTGTGCCAGATTGACCAGTAGTGGCAAAAATGCAAGGTGGGCATTGAAGAATCCTTTGGATAAACTCTAAGTGAGTATCCAAGCGCAACTGATGAAGATTCAATATGGGCAGTGGTTGCGGAGGATACATGTTACTAAGACATAAATTTTCAATTGGAATTATGGTAACATAGCTTTTTTTTGATACAGTGAGAGAAAAATTGTCGACCGCTACATCAAAGACCATGCACAATTAGCTACGCCCTTCAAAGATTAGGAAACAGCAACTCCTTATAGTCCTGAACACCATTCAGAATGCGAATAACCTCGATTGAGCGAATCAGAGGCGATCGCCGAATGCCTCTTAATGGAATCCTTTGATTTGGGAATAGATATAGAATTCTGTTTTTTGCAGTAAAATTAAGGTTGCTCCCTCTATATAGAACTCCATATGGTTCAAACGATCGCTGCAAAAGACGTAACGCTAGGGGAACTAAAGCAAAATTTTGGGCTTCAGATGGCTGGAGATCCTGCATTTTTTACGGAATGGTCGGATAGTTTTTCTGAGTTGAATGCAGAAGATCGGTATGTATTAGATCGCGTGAAAGCCAATTTTCTGGAATTGATGGAAGATCCACCAATGTTAGAAAATACAGTGAAAATGGTAGTGCTAGCACCGTTGTTGGATCTCGCTGGTTTTGATCGCAAGACATTTCGGATCGAAACGGAAACAAGTGTGGCTTTGGAAATGATCGATGAGGAGTCGATAATTCGGGGGCGGATCGATGTATTGGTGTTAAAAAATCTGCTTTGGCTACTCGTCATTGAATCAAAACGAAGTGATTTTGCCGTAACAAGAGCGATTCCGCAAGCATTAGCTTATATGGTGAGTAATTCGGAAACACAACCAACATTTGGGATGATTACGAATGGTAATGAATTTTTGTTTTTGAAGACAGTACAGCATGAGTACGCTAATTCGCGACTATTTTCGTTAGTGAATCCCGACAATGAACTTTATGGGGTCTTGCAGGTATTAAAGCATCTAGGCTCGAAAATCGTTGGATTATGCTAGGTTTAGCGATCGCGTCTAAAATTCAGGTTTAGGGATACTGCTTTTCAAGGTCTCTACGCACTTCATGATAATTTCAGCTTCTGGGGTTGTAGCAACTGTATCCGTTGGTACAATTTTAATCGCCAGCCTTACCCAAGATTTTATTTTGATTGCCCTATCCTATTAGGCATCCCCGTTGTAGGGAAAATTCATGAATTACCCCCACAACAAACAAAAAGTTTGCGGACATATTTCTCTGTTAAGATACACATAAGTTAAAGATAGAAAATACCCACAAGAAATATGTCATTTCTTTTGTCTTCGTCACTTTTGTCTTCGCCACTTTTTAGCCTCGCACTTTATACCGCGATCGCTGGTGCATACCTCTTGGTTATCCCTGTGATTTTGATGTTTTACTTCAAAGCACGTTGGAATAAGACAGGTTCCTTAGAAAGGGCATTTCTTTGCTTTACCGTGTTTTTCTTTTTCCCCGGTCTATTACTGATCTCTCCCTTTCTGAACTTCCGCCCAGAAGCTAGAGAGATATAAACTTCAATCCTGTAAATCTCAGCATGAATCTCAACCTACGGCAAAATCAAAAGAGGCGTTTAGAGAGAACCCATGCGTCGAATTGATGCGATCGCGATTACCATTGCTTTCTTTGGCCTAGGCGCTCTAGCCTTTTGGGGTTTTTCTGCCTTTGGTTTAGATGCCACCAATGCTGGGATTTGGAGTCAAGTTATTTTAGTCGGTGGTTTGTTAGGCTGGGTTTCGACCTATGTGTTTCGGGCAGTGACCCAAACCATGACCTACAACCAACAACTAGAAGACTATAAGACAGCAGTATTGCGAAAACGTTTAGAGGAAATGTCTCCCGAAGAGTTAGCTCAACTGCAACAGGAAGTAGCGGCGGAGGTTGAGCAATCTAAGAACAATTAATGATTCAGCGATCGCCGCATTACGATCTATTCCATACGAAACCAGTCACGAGACGAATTGGTTTATTTGGATTCCCTGCGGATTTAAGCAATCGCCACCAAAAGATTCAGAAATGGCTGACCTTTGCAGCAGAGGCACAGGAGCCAAATCAGCAGACTGATGCCGAATTTTTGCATGACATTTTTGTGGATGTTCTCGGTTATACTTCACCGTTTCATGGGGGCAAAGGCGGCTGGGAGCTTGAGTTTAGTCCAGAGCCCGCTCTCGGCTTTTTTACAGAGACCTCAGCCGAAGTTGTTGTAGAAATCATCTTTTATCGTTCTGGCAACCCCCTAGACAATGATTCGGATAACTGGCTGAACAACCAGCACGACAGTAAGCCCAAACTCAAACATGCCAGTACGGAATGGCTGATTGTTGTAACCTACCAAGCCATTTGTCTCTATCACCGCGATATCTCTGGGCTATTTTGTCAGCAGTTTAATTTAGGCTCGCTCACGAGCGTCGAAGAGTTAAAGTATTTTTATTTTATTCTCTGTCGGCGCAGACTATTAAAGGGCACAGCCCAAAGTAGCGAACCTTCGCGCACGTTTCAACTATTAGAAGATTCGCAACAACTAGAGATAGAAACTGCCAAGAACTTTTACAGTCAATACAGTAAAATTCGGGCGCAATTGATCAAAGACTTTCGCTATCGCCTGCAACAGTCCTACGCACAACTCAATCCCCAATTAAACCCGCAATCTGAAACCGATCGCAGCATTAGCGAACTGGCTCATACGCAGATTGATGCGGAAGCGATCGCAAAAGCACAGAAATTACTTAATCGCATTTTATTTATTGCCTTTTGTGAAGACAACCATTTACTGCCAGATGGCTTAATCAATGAAGCCTACGAGTTTTACAATCCCTATCAAGAGCAGCCGATCTGGGAAAACTATAAAGCCATTTTTAGCTGGATTTATCAGGGAACAACCAGACATGGAAAACTGATTTCTTGCTATCACATTAGCCTCTTTGAGTCAGACAAAATCTTAGACAAATTGCTGTTTGTAGGTGATGAACTTTGCCGTCAAATCAAAGAAATTACGCGATTTGACTTTCACGAAGATATTTCTAGAACGGTATTAACACACATCTTAGAAGAAGCTGTAAAAGATTTAGCTTTGCTCAAAAAAGACATGCAAAACTTGGGCAAGCGACGTAGTACGAGATATCCATCCAAAGCTTTAATTCATAGCGAATCTGTAAAGGTGGCATTAAGAGAATATCTACTGAAAAAAGCAACGCCCCCACTTTCAACTACGGACATAACTTCAGACACGACTTCAGACACAACTTCAGACACAACTTCTGAATCTGGTCGCGCTGAGACGTTAGCCTATTGGCGATCGCATCAACAAAACTTGCTCGATCTCAAGGTGTTAGATCGTCGTTGCGGTTCAGGCATTTTTTTAGTAACGGCATTGAACTTTTTGTTAGCTGAACACGAACAAGTCCAGCAAAAACTTCGCACTATACGCAAGCAAACCCAAGATCCCGATCGCGAAGCCGACCCCGATGAATTACCTGAGAAAACAACGGCTGAGCTAGTGTCGCACATCTTGCAGCACAATCTCTATGGCTGCGATCGCGCGATCGAATCGGTCGAAATTACGCGACTGCATTTATGGCTGGCGACCATTCAACTCAATCCTGCGCTTGTTTCCCTCGATTTCAATATTCAAGTCGGCGATCCTGCTACCTGTGATTTTGGCTCAGCCTTTCAGCAAGCGATCGAGCAGGGCGATGCGATTATTCTAGGGAAATAAGTTCCGTGATCGCTTCAGCGAGCGAAGCCGAACGAAATCAAAGCCGATATTGAGCTTAACGTCAGTTCGGGATAAGAAAACCTGAAACGCTATACATCCCAAGGATCCCCCCCAGCCCCCCTTGAAAAAAGGGGGGAGAACTCACTTCCCTTTTGCAAGGGGGATGCCCGATAGGGCAGGGGGATCAAACCTTTCGGTTCCAGCAAGTCGGCTTGATTTGTTCCAAAATCCTTAACCCGAACTCAGGTTGAGCTTATGATATTGAGCTTATATAGAAGGGGAGGTTCGGCAACACGCACTCTTAACCGATCCTCGAATAAATCTAGAGAGCATAAGATATTGCATATACGCATTCTAGGAACAGAGGGTAGAGTATGCAGCCAACCAACCCAAATCAATTTACCGAAAAAGCCTGGGCAGCGATCGTGCGCACCCCTGACTTAGTTAAAGCTGCGCAGCAGCAACAAATCGAGAGCGAGCATTTAATGAAATCGCTCCTAGAGGATGAGGGATTGGCTGCTAGTATTTTTAACCGAGCCAATGTTAGCGTCCAAAAATTACGCGATCGCACCGAAGAGTTTATTAAGCGACAGGCCAAAGTTTCGGGTAGCAACACTTCCGTCTATTTAGGGCGCAGCTTAGATACCCTCTTAGACCGTGCCGAACAAGAGCGAAAAAGCTTTAAAGATGACTTTATTTCGATCGAGCATCTCGTATTGGCTTATTGCAAAGACGATCGCTTTGGCAAAGCTTTACTACAAGAAGTCGGACTCGACGAATCCAAACTGCGCAACATAATTACACAAATTCGGGGAAAGCAAACCGTGACCGACCAAACACCAGAAAACAAATACGAATCGCTCTTGAAATATGGGCGCGATCTGACCGAGTTAGCCAGAGAAGGAAAACTCGATCCTGTGATTGGTCGCGATGATGAAATCCGCCGCACGATCCAGATTTTGTCGAGACGCACCAAAAATAATCCCGTGTTAATTGGGGAACCGGGGGTAGGTAAAACCGCGATCGCGGAAGGATTGGCGCAGAGAATTCTCAGTGGGGATGTGCCAGAGTCTCTACGCGATCGCAAACTGATTGCTTTAGATATGGGCGGTCTGATTGCAGGCGCAAAGTACAGAGGCGAATTTGAAGAGCGTCTCAAAGCCGTTCTGAAAGAAGTGATGGAATCGCAAGGACAAATCATTCTATTCATCGACGAAATTCATACGGTGGTGGGAGCGGGAGCAACCCAAGGTGCAATGGACGCGGGCAACCTGCTCAAGCCCATGCTGGCAAGGGGTGAGTTACGCTGTATCGGCGCTACGACTCTAGATGAATATCGCAAGTACATTGAAAAGGATGCCGCTCTAGAACGTCGCTTCCAACAGGTATTTATCGATCAGCCTACAATCGAAGATACTGTCTCGATTTTGCGCGGTCTCAAGGAACGCTATGAAGTCCATCATGGCGTCAGAATTGCCGACAGTGCCTTGGTGGCAGCGGCAGTGCTTTCGACCCGTTATATCAGCGATCGCTTCTTGCCAGACAAAGCGATCGACTTGGTGGATGAGGCAGCAGCAAAGCTCAAAATGGAAATCACTTCTAAACCTGAGGATTTGGATGAGATCGATCGCAAGATTTTACAACTAGAAATGGAAAGGCTTTCGCTCAAAAAAGAAACCGATCCCGAGTCCAAGGAACGCTTGGAGAAACTCAGT
The DNA here is from genome assembly GCF_036349135.1 of Tumidithrix elongata BACA0141. Taxonomy (NCBI): domain Bacteria; kingdom Bacillati; phylum Cyanobacteriota; class Cyanophyceae; order Pseudanabaenales; family Pseudanabaenaceae; genus Tumidithrix; species Tumidithrix elongata. The sequence continues at coordinate 1,339 of NZ_JAZBJZ010000165.1, read as the reverse complement.
AAGGAACTAGCCGATTTGAAGTCCGAGCAGTCCACCCTGACTGCCCAATGGCAATCTGAGAAGAGCGTGATTGACAATCTGCGCAAATTTAAAGAAGCGATCGATCATGTCAATCTTGAAATTCAACAGGCAGAACGCGATTACGATCTGAACCGTGCTGCCGAACTCAAATATGGCAAGCTCACGGATTTGCAACGCCAACTCCATGAAGCCGAAGTACGTCTGACTGAAACCCAAACCACAGGGCGATCGCTACTACGCGAAGAAGTTACAGAAGAGGATATCGCCGAAATTATCTCAAAATGGACGGGCATCCCTGTCAGTAAGTTGGTTGAATCCGAGAAGGAAAAACTGCTTTACCTCGAGGACGAACTACATAAGCGCGTAGTCGGACAAACGGAAGCAGTGACTGCGGTAGCCGATGCGATTCAGCGTTCCCGTGCGGGATTAGCCGACCCCAATCGCCCGATCGCTTCCTTTATCTTTTTAGGCCCAACGGGTGTTGGCAAAACTGAATTAGCCAAGGCTCTTGCTGCCTATATGTTCGACACCGAAGAGGCGATGGTTCGGATTGACATGTCGGAATATATGGAGAAACATAGCGTTTCGCGCTTGGTGGGAGCACCTCCGGGCTACGTCGGCTATGAAGAAGGCGGCCAACTAACGGAGGCAATTCGTCGTCGCCCCTATGCGGTGATTCTCTTTGATGAAATCGAGAAAGCGCACCCCGATGTGTTTAATATCATGCTGCAAATCCTTGATGATGGTCGTGTCACCGATTCTCAAGGGCGCACGGTGGATTTCAAAAATGCTGTGATTATTATGACCAGCAACATTGGTTCCCAATTCATTCTCGATATTGCTGGGGATGACACGAGGTACGAGGAAATGCGCGATCGCGTCATGGATGTGATGCGCACCAGTTTCCGTCCTGAGTTTCTCAATCGCATCGATGAGATCATTATCTTCCATGCTTTGCGACGTGAGGAATTGCGCCAAATTGTCAAACTTCAGGTCAAACGTCTAGAGAAACGTCTGATCGAACGCAGAATGTCCCTTAAAATCTCTGATGCTGCCTTAGATTTCATTGCTGAGGTTGGCTACGACCCCGTATACGGAGCCCGCCCACTCAAGCGGATTATTCAACGGCAACTCGAAACACAGCTTGCCAAGTCGATGCTGCGCGGTGAGTTTGTCGATGGTGACATCATTTTCGTAGATATCGAAAACGAACGCTTGTCATTCAAAAAACTCCCTGCGGAATTGCTGATTACTCAAGGGTAGCTAATAGACTTGTTTGGAAATAATAGATAATAACAAAACAGTTAGAAGGCGAGAT
>NZ_JAZBJZ010000164.1:0-8556 GCF_036349135.1 Tumidithrix elongata BACA0141 | reverse complement strand
ACTTTATCAGCTTTGCTGCTTTTGTCAATTTACCTAGGTTGAGCAATTACCTTTTTTGATTTGTTTGCGAAAGTTAAGGATTTCAGCTTCCCAAAGACCACGATTTTGCGTTCTTTCCAATTCCCAATATTTTAATTTTAATAAATGTTCAAATAGTCGAGTTAATAAACTCTCCAGTTTTCTTTTTTCTCGGCGGCTCAAATCTGAAAACTCCTCAATCAAATTTTTTAAGTCAAGCGCATCAAACTCTTTGTTTTCAAGATGCTTAACTGTTTGCTCTACCCAAAGATGGTAGTCGGTGTCGTATAAATTTTTAGCTGCCTGCTTATACTCAATAAACATATTTTTGGGATTGATTTGTAGAAATTGGCATAACCGAGATACCACTAATTATATTTCCTCAAACAAAAGGTATTGCCGATCTTTAAGAGAAATAATTAAAGACTCTGTTAAAGACCAATCAATGGCAAATATTGGATCGTCCCACCTGATGCCTCTTGCTGATTCTGGATGATAAAAATCAGACATTTGATAAAACACCTCAGTATTATCCGTTAAAGTCTGAAAACCATGGGCAAATCCTTCAGGAATGTATAACATTTTATGATTTTCAGCACTTAGTTCAACAGCAATCCATTCTTTAAAAGTAGCTGACTCAGGACGAATATCAACAATGACATCATAAATGGCTCCACTTGTACATTTCACTAGCTTTGCTTCTTCATGAGGTTTAACCTGATAATGCATACCGCGCAAAGTTCCTTTTTTAAGGTTAAACGAAATATTGCATTGAACTAGGTTAGGGTTTAACCCTCGTTCCACAAATTCATGCTGACACCAAGAACGGGCAAAAAAGCCCCGTTCATCTTCGATAGGTTCGATGTCAATCACGTAAGCTCCATTGAGCTTTGTTTCCGTAAACTTCATTCCAAAATCTCCACCCTTGGAATGGGAACGATAAACTTCCCGCCCCATTCACGAATGTAGGATAGCTGGTCGCAAATCTCTTCCTTAAGGTTCCAAGGTAAAATCAGTACATAATCGGGCTTAGTTTCTGCGATTTTATTGGGATGGAAGATTGGGATATGCGTTCCGGGAAGAAATAATCCCTGTTTGTGAGGGCTACGATCGCAAGTATAGTCAAGAAAATCTGTACGAATTCCACAATAGTTAAGGAGTGTATTTCCTTTTGCAGGTGCGCCATAACCCACAATCGTTTTTCCTGAGCTTTTCGCTTCAATCAAAAAACTCAGCAACTTTCGCTTCGTCTCCATGGTTCTACTACCAAACTGGGAATAGACTTCTATTTTGTCTAGTCCCGCTTGTGTTTCTTTGTCTTTTAAATTTTGGATACGCCGAGATGAATCCTCGGTCGGGGAATCGCAAATGGGCAATGTTTGATTCTCTTGATGTTTACCGTAAATGCGTAAAGAACCTCCGTGCGTAGGTAGTTCTTCAACATCAAATAACGTGATGCCATGGGACGCAAATATTGCATCTACGGTTCTAAACGAAAGGTACGAAAAGTGCTCGTGGTAAATCGTATCAAACTGATTTCGCTCCATTAATTGCAGCAAATGGGGAAACTCCATGGTCAAAATCCCCTCAGGTTTCAAGACAAGCTTTATCCCCGCAACAAAATCATTAATATCTGGAACATGAGCTAAGACATTGTTCCCTAGCAATACATCAGCTTGTTTGCCTTGCTGTACGAGTTCCTGTCCTGTTTGCACACCAAAAAATTTCACTAAAGTAGGTATACCCTTTGACTCAGCCACCTGTGCTACGTTGGCGGCCGGCTCAATCCCAAGGACTGAAATCCCTTTGGTTTGAAAAAATTGCAAAAGATAGCCGTCATTACTTGCTATTTCGATGATTTGACTTTCTCGACCTAGATCGAATCTCTCAACCATCAGTTCTGTATATTGTTTAGCATGATGCAACCAACTATCTGAATAGGAAGAAAAGTAGGCATAATCGCTAAAAATACGATCGGGTGATTCAAATTCCTCTAACTGAACTAAGAGACATTGCTCGCAAACATAAGCATGAAGGGGATAAAACTTCTCAACGCTGTTTAATTTCTCCTCCTCCACATAGGCATTAGACAGAGGCGACATCCCCAAATCGACAAAGGTATGTTTTAGGCAAGTCTTACAGAAACGACAAAGTCCTTGCGTCATGATGATTTAAAGCTTGAAAACTCCCTAATTTGATCGACCGTCACATCTCTCATGTTAGCGCCAGACTGTAACGCTCTAGTCCATTCTATAACCCAAATTAACGCGGTTTGAACATCTAACTTTGGTTGCCACTTTAATTGACTTCGTGCCTTTGAGCAGTCCAGTTTCAAGTAGTTGGCTTCGTGCGGTTGTGGCAAAGTTTCTTGGCTCCAACTCACATCGTCTCCCCACAACTCCTGCATGCGATCGACCACCCAACCAACTGGTTTGGCATCAGATTCGTTTGGGCCAAAGTTCCACGCACCACTGTAAGTTACACCATCGTGGTATAGCCACTCGGCTAAAGTCAAATACCCAGATAACGGTTCGAGTACGTGTTGCCAAGGACGAATTGCTTGAGGATATCGAAGGATCGCTGGTTTTCCAGACTGCCATGACCTAAGAACATCAGGAATCAGGCGATCGCATGCCCAATCCCCACCACCAATTACATTCCCAGCACGTGCCGTAGCAATACCCGTACCATGTTTTGCATAATCAGCCAGATTAAAAAACGAGTTGCGATAGGCTGCTGTCACCAATTCAGCACATCCTTTACTACTACTATAAGGATCGTAGCCACCCATGGGTTCATTTTCGCGATATCCCCATACCCATTCGCGATTTTCGTAACACTTATCCGAAGTCACATTCACAAAGGCACGAACTCCACCTACTTGCCTCACAGCCTCTAAAAGATTAACTGTTCCCATCACATTCACAACATAGGTGTCTACTGGAGTGATATAGGACTGTCGCACCAGTGCTTGTGCCGCCATGTGTATAATAATTTCTGGTTGAAAATCGACCACAACCTCACATAAGCGATCGAGGTTACGAATATCGCCAAATATAGAGTTCATGCGATCGCCCACTTTAGCTAAATCGAATAAACTAGGTTGAGTCTGTGTAGGTAAACTATAACCTAGTAGCTCTGCTCCTAAAGTTTGGAGCCAAACAGAAAGCCAACTCCCCTTAAAACCCGTATGCCCAGTGAGTAAAACTCTCTTACCCTGCCAAAAGCTAGGAATCATTGCCTACCATGCCTTCCAAGGTGCATTTCCTGAATCCCATAACCCTTCTAGATAGTTCTTATCTCGTAGCGTATCCATCGCTTGCCAAAATCCAAAATGATGGAAAGCAGACAATTGATTTTTGCTTGCAATAAGTGGCAAACTAGTTCCTTCCCAATTAGTTCGATCTCCCTCTAATAAATCAAAAATCTCGGGTTCTAGAACAAAATACCCCCCATTAATCCACCCACCATCGCCTTGAGGCTTTTCTTGAAAATTCAGAACCAATCCCCCTTCGATATTTAAGTTCCCATATCTTCCCGGCGGCTGCACGGCAGTAATTGTAGCAAGACATTTTTGCTCTTTATGAAAAGAAATCAGTTTTCTAATATTGACATTACTGACTCCATCTCCATAGGTAAAACAGAAAGTTTTATCTCCAACATAGCTCTGCACTCTTTTAAGTCTTCCTCCCGTAAGGGTCTCCTCACCAGTATCCACTAATGTAACTCTCCATGGTTCTGCATTCCTTTGATGCACTTCCATTTGATTTGACTGCATGTCAAACGTTACATCAGACATATGCAAAAAATAGTTAGCGAAGTACTCTTTAATTACATAACCTTTATAGCCACAACAAACAATGAATTCAGTAATCTCATAAGCAGAATAAATTTTCATGATATGCCATAAAATTGGTCTTCCGCCAATCTCGATCATAGGTTTTGGCTTGAGATAAGTTTCTTCACTCAGCCTAGTTCCTAGCCCGCCAGCTAAAATCACTGCTTTCATTCTGGTACTATATAACTCGCAAATAATTTGCTTATGGTAACTTCTAAGGATGATACTTTCACTCAAAGATAAAGCAACTTGGCTTCAAATTCAACGCTACTGGGAGCTATTGCACGTCTTGATGAGCCGTAACCTTAAGTCGCGCTATCGAGGGTCGTTCTTAGGGGTGTACTGGTCATTACTCAACCCATTGATTATGACAGGGCTTTACACTGCCATCTTTGGCGCAACTTTTGCCTCTTATTATGGCAACTCAATCGCCAACTACATGCTGGCAGCGCTTACGGGTCTAGTAGTGATTAATTTTTTCTCTGCCTCTACATCTCAGGCATTGGTGAGTGTGGTGGGTAATGGATCGCTGTTAAATAAAATTCGTCTGCCAGTTAGTATCTTCCCCTTGTCGATGATTTTGGCAAATGTTTTTCAGTTTGCGATCGGGACTTTTCCCCTGCTAGCTGTCATTGCTTTGATTAACTCTAAAAGCATGTTGAATGTTGTCGCGCTAGTTTTTCCATTTATGGCTCTGGTTTTAGTGTGCACTGGGGTTGGATTTTTTGTCAGCGCACTTTACGTGTTTTTCAGAGATCTACCTTACTTTTACGAGCTGGTTGTATTTGTAATTTGGTTGAGCAGCCCCATATTTTATCCTGCAGCGATCGTGCCCGCCCAGGTAAGACAATTTTTAACACTTAATCCGTTATCACCAATTATTGAAAGTTTTCGGCAGATTGCGCTGTCAGGCTCTCCACCCGACTTAAGTTTAATTTGGGGTGCATTACTTAGCGGACTAATTATTTTAGGCTTAGGATGGACTTTCTTTCGTCTCTGGCGGCATCAATTTATGGATCTGCTATAGGGCAACCTTGTAAATAGCTTTTGAGCATATCCCTCAACGCTTCGTTACTTTATTTCAATAATTTTGATTTTTTAGAGGTATCCCAAATCAATGGAGGTAATAAGGTTAGATAATGTATCACTTTGGCGTCGGACACAAGAAGAGTTTTCGTACGATCTAAAGAAAACTGTTTTATCTTTTATTGAGGGCAAGCACCGTCAACCTGCCAAGAAAATGATCTTGGATGAAATTACACTTGCTGTAAATTCAGGTGAAAAAATTGGTATTCTTGGCGCTAATGGTTCAGGGAAATCCACACTGCTAAAGGTGATCTGCGGGATTTTACAGCCTACTACTGGCTCTGTTCGAGTACGAGGAACGATCGCCCCCCTAATTGAACTAGGTGCAGGCTTTGATTTAGAAGATTCAGTAAAGAACAACATCGTTCTTTATGGCATATTTCTGGGATTGTCCAGAGAAGAAATGGTCGATAAAACCAATTCAATTTTAGATTTTGCCGAGTTAAAAGATTATGCCCATGCCCCAGTTAAGTCCCTCTCCTCAGGGATGATCGCAAGGCTAGGGTTTGCGATCGCTACCGAAGTCAAGCCCGATATTCTCATTTTGGATGAAGTCCTCTCTGTTGGTGACGAACGGTTTAGGAACAAGGCAAAGAAACGTTTAGAAAAACTTTGGGATGAAAGCGGTTCGGTATTGCTTGTCTCGCACGACCTCGACTCAATCCAGAAATCTTGTCAGAAAGCGTTTTGGTTAGATCAAGGCAAAATTCAGTTTTATGGCAGTGCGGATGAAACGATTGACTATTATCTCAGCTTTGTCAGACAAAATGCTCCAGATCGAAGCCAATCTGTCCAAGTTGCGTTTGAAGATACGGCTGAATCGGATCTAGATCAGAATGGCTTTTTTAAAAGCTCTAAAGTTATGGGCGACGAATACGCCATTTTAGTTTCTGGCTCTATCATCAACAGCCACGACCAAGTTGTAGATAAGGTCGCGATCGATGAAGAAATAAAAGTTTGCATGCACTACAAAATTTTGCAACAGAAAAGCATTAAATTTATTCCCAATTTTCACTTTTATGTCAATCCAGATATCTGTGCTTTCATTGTGTCTCCAAAAGTTGTTAGAGTTTTAGCTCCTGGTGATTATGTAGCAGAATGCAAAATTCCTATTAATTTCTTGAACGATAAGTCTTACACAGTCGGTTTAGCGTTAAGTTCATTTGAGCCTGATGTTAAAGTCCATTTCTATGCAATCAATGCACTCACTTTCAAAGTAGTTCCCTCCGTTGAAGATAACCATGGATATACAGGTGAAACTCCAGGTGTAGTCAGACCTTTATTTAAGTGGGAAACTGTAGAAGTTCAATCTAAGTAATTTCACTATTTAGGACATTTCCAGCAAAGAAACTACCCTTATTCATTAACGAGGAAAGAATTGATTGAGCCAACTCATCTGTACATCCCCATCATTCAACAGTAGTGCGAACCACTGGGACTAGCAAGGTCTAGTTTTTACTATGCCCCCAAACCAGAAAGCGAGCAAAACTTACAGCATTTTTCGAGCAAATCTACCACAAAGATTGGGGTGTAAGGCATAATTTAGCATTGTTCAAGCTGTAGCGGATTTGAAATCAATTTACTGTAAGACTGATACAGATGCTAGACGCAAGTATTATACTTCTCAAATACAAGTACCAAGCGGATGCAAGATCTAAATAAATCAACCCATATTCCCTATCGTCCAGACATTGATGGATTGCGTGCGATCGCTGTTGTTCCTGTAGTTATCTTTCACGCCTTCCCAGAATCCGCTCTAATAGGCGGATTTATGGGAGTTGATATTTTCTTTGTAATATCTGGCTTTTTAATATCATTAATTCTGCTTGGGGACCTGAATAAGAAAAAATTTAGTTTTCTAACTTTTTATTCTCGCAGAATATTACGTATATTCCCCGCATTAATTACCGTCTTATCATTTTGCCTGCTAGTTGGATGGCTATCGCTATTTCCAGATGAATATAAGCAAGTTGCCAAGCATGTCGCAAGTGGAACAGCCTTTATTGTTAACTTGGTTCTTTGGAATGAAGTTGGATATTTTGATACTTCAGCAGCACTAAAACCATTACTTCATTTATGGTCGCTAGGAGTTGAAGAGCAATTTTACATTATATGGCCAGTATTACTTCTATTTATTTGGAAAGCTAAATTTGGCTTTTTCCGAACAACACTTATTCTTGGAGCAGCATCATTTTTCGCCAGTATTTATATTGCTGATACAGATCAGACACAAGTATTTTATTCACCATTAACTAGATTTTGGGAGCTAATGGTTGGAGGAAATCTTGCTTACCTAGTAATTAAATATAATAAATATATAGAAAATGTAGAAGGAAGACACCATAAGTTTCAATCATTAATCAGAGCCCTACTCAACATTCAATCATTCATCGGATCTCTATTCATAGCCTTAGGTCTACTTCTCTTTGGAATCTCGTTCCCAGGATTTTTGTTAAGGTTCTTAGTAGTAATGCTCCCAGTATTGGGAGTGTTTTTATTGATCTCATTTCGACCTAATGCTTGGATTAACAGAAAAATAATTTCTAATAAATTATTGGTATTGGTAATCCACAATAAATATTTTAAATTTATAGTCGGAGTCTTACTTGTAGCTCTTGGTCTATTTACATTTGGAACCTCAAAATCTGCAGATCTTTTGTTGAAGTTCTTAGTAGTAATGCTGCCAGCATTTGGAGCGTTCTTATTAATCTCAGCCGGACCAAATGCTTGGGTTAACAGAAAAATTATTTCTAATAAGTTCCTGGCATCAATTGGTTTAGCAAGATTTTGGGGACAAATGGTTGGAGGAAATCTTGCTTTCCGCGCAATCCAAAATATATATAACCAATGCATAGCAGCAAAGCAGCACAACTTTCTAGCATTAATCAGAACCCTACTCATAAACCTTCAATCATTCATCGGAACCCTGCTCATAGTCCTAAGTCTATTTTTATTTGGAAACTCTTCAAAACTTCCAGGTTTTTTGGTGAAAGCTCCAGTAGTAATGCTCCCAGTGTTTGGGGCGTTCTTATTGATTGCAGCAGGACCTAGTGCTTGGATTAACAGAAAAATACTCTCAAATAAGCTATTCGTATCAATTGGACTTATTAGCTATCCACTGTATCTGTGGCATTGGCCGTTGTTGGCTTTTCCGAGGATAGGTATATCTGATGGAAGCTATCGTGATATTCTTCCATTGAACAGATTTATAGCTATTCTTGTTTCAGTTTTTCTCTCTTGGGCAACCTATCAATTTATCGAAAAACCAATTCGTTTTGGGGGCAAAAAACAGATCTGGACATTGATATTAGGCCTTGCCATGATTGGCATCGGCATATTCGGAAGCATTGTTTTTATGAGCAATGGAATCCCCGACAGAATCGCACTAACTCCACCAACTGCATCTATATTGTTTAGTGATTACCCGCATCCTCTCAAAAACGAGGCTTGCAAAAATCAATATCCAGAATTTAAGGACGGTTTTAGTTGCTTACTTTCAAAACCCCAAAAACCTAATGTAGCACTTTTTGGTGATTCTCATGCTCATCAGTACTATGACTAAAGTGCTCCCCATTGTCAAGACAAAAAACTATAAAAGTTAAGATAGAAAGCTG
>NZ_JAZBJZ010000163.1:0-8572 GCF_036349135.1 Tumidithrix elongata BACA0141 | reverse complement strand
TCTTGACGGAGATTGTCGATCCTTTGGGAAGATCTGGGGTGAAGAATGAGTATGACGCGCAGGGAAGGTTGAAGTACATCTATGACGTCAACGGTAATCCCGTGGAAATGGCTTACGACCCCAATGCTTCCAAACAGATTGTTACCGATGCACGCGGTTACTCCACGACATATTTCTACGATACTCGCGGAAACGTTCTCACAGAAATTGATGCCAAAGGTGGCGTGATTACCAGAACCTATGATGACGACAACAATTTACTCAGCGAAACCGATCCAGATGGTGTCACCACAACTTATACCTATGACTCCAATCGCAATCAGTTAACAATGACCGATGCCAAAGGGAATACCACGCGCATGACCTATGACGTCAACGGTCGCGTTACCACCGTAGTTTCTCCAACAGGTTTAACAACCAGCGCCAAATATGACAGTCACGGCAACTTAGTAGAAAGCATCGATACAGATGGATTGAAAACCACCTATATCTACAACGCACGCGGACAATTGCGCTTTCAAACCGCACCCGACGGACAGGTCACAGAATATAACTACGACCAATTTGGCAACCCCAATGTCATGGTCGATAGTCGGGGTAACAAGGTTGAAGCTGAATACGACCTCAACGGTCGCATTGAAACTGCCACCAGCACATTCAATCTAAACGGACAAATTTATACTTTGGGAATGGAATACGACTACGACGAGAATGGACGCACGATCGCTACCCGAACCTCTCGCGGCACAAGTCAAGCCATGACTTACGACAAACTCGGACGCATGAAGTCAACGACCGACGAGTTTGGCAATGTCACCACCTACAATTACGACCTCCAAGGAACAGCCTCTGGGAATAATGCCGCAACAATCGGTTCAGTCGTAACCCGCATTGATGAGATCGTCGCACCCGATAACACGCCCAACAACAGCAGCGACAATCCCAGAATTATTAAGAAGTACGACCAGAACAACAATCTGATTGCCGAAATCTCACCCACTGGGCTAGAGACTCGTTATGTCTACGATGAATTAGGGCATTTAATCGAAACCATCATTCCCGATACCACACCCAACGATTGGGATGATAATGCCCGTATCAAAACCAGTTATACCTTGGGAAGTCGCGTCAAAACCCAAAGCGATATTTTTGGCAATGAAGCCAAGTCTTTTTACAACAACGACGGTCAACTGATTAAATCGCAGGATATCCTCGGTAACACCACCACCTATACTTACAACCAAGGCGGACAAATCGAAACGATTACCGATCCTCGAAACCGCGTTACCACCTATATCTACGATGACAAAGCCAGAGTTCAAGAGGTAATTGCCTTCGACAACTCGCGCTACAAGCTCACCTACGATGAATTGGGAAGAGTCAAGACCGAAACCAACGAACTCAATCAAACCACAACCTACGAATACGACGCTTTTAGCCAAGTCAAAACCGTAATTGCCGCCGATCGCTCTCGCACAGAGTTTGAATACGACCAGCGCCGTAATTTAGTCAAAGTTACCGATGCGATCGGGCATAGTGTCATTTACAAATACGACCAATACGGACAGAAGGTCGAAACGCAGTTTGCCAATAATGACAAGGTGCTAATGGCTTACGACCAGTTTGGTCGCGTGACTCAAGTTACCGATGAGAACTCCCATAGCACCAAGTACAGCTATGACAATCTCAGCCAACTCACGCAAGTCGAACTTGCCAATCAAGCTAAGACCAAATACACCTACGACAATTTATCGCGACTCACAAAAGTTACCGATGCGAATCAAAATGTGACGAAGTACGAATACGATGCTTTCAATCGTTCCACGTCTACAATCTTGGCGATGGGTCAACGGAATCTCACGGTTTACGATAAGTTCGGACAAGTCACCAAAACCACTGATTTTAATGGCGATAGTATTAATTATGCTTACGATGCGATCGGGCGTTTAGCGAATAAAACGTTTACCGATTCAAGAATTTCTACGGTTGCTTATACCTACGACTCGGTGACTTCGCAGTTAAAGACGGTTTTGGATGGCAGAGGTATCACGAGCTATACCTACGACCAACGAGACAGACTTAAAACGATGCTCACGCCCGATCAGAAGTCTGTGACCTATGGTTATGACTTGTTGGATAATATTACGTCGGTAACGACGCAGGCGGCGACGATTAATTACAGCTACGATGCGCTCAATCGTCTGGATACGGTGAAGGATGGTTCGCGGTTGCTGGCGGATTATGATTACGATTTGGTGGGTAATCGCACGCAAACGAAGTTGGCGGATGGTTCGGTGGAGTCGCGACTGTATGATGCTAGAAATCGGTTGACGCAGTTAACGACTAAGAATGTGACGGGGACTGTGTTTTCTGGTTTTACCTATACGCTGGATGGTGTGGGCAATCGCACGAAGGTGGTGGAGAATACGGGTAGAACGGTGGATTATGCCTACGATGTCGTGAATCGGTTGACGCAGGAGCAGATTACGGATTCTGTATCAGGAAATCGCACGTTTGGCTATAGCTATGACCTGATGGGCAATCGGTTGAGTAAGTCGGATACGTTGGAGGGTGCGACGAGTTATTTGTACGACGCGAATAATCGACTGACGAGTACGACGGCTGGGACGAAGGTGACGAGTTTCAGTTATGACAGTAATGGTTCGTTGAAGCTGCGGAGTGATGGTTCTAAGAGTGTTGTCTATGATTGGCTGAATGATGGTGAGAATCGTTTGGTTGGGGTGAGTTCGACTAGTGCTGGGGTGAGTTCGCAGTCTAGTTTTGTTTATGATGCGTTTGGAAGTAGGGTGTCGAGTACGACGGATGGGGTCAAGACAAATTATCTAACTGCGCCTATTTGGGATTTGCCTGAGGTGTTGTTGGAGTATGACGCGAATGGGAATGTGACGGCAGATTATACGCAGGGGATTGGTTTGGTAAGGTCTCGGCGGAATAGTCTGGAGGGTTTTTATCATGGGGATGGTTTGGGTTCGACTAGGGTGGTGACGGATAATGTGGGTTTGATTACGGATAGATATGCTTATGATGCGTTTGGGGTGACGTTGGAGCAGTCGGGTACTTTTGGCAATTCGACGCAGTTTGCAGGTGAACAGAGGGATAGTGCGACTGGTTTGGATTATTTGAGGGCGAGGTATTACGATCCCATGTTGGGAAGGTTTATCTCGAAGGATGCGTTTGGTGGGTTTATGGACGATCCCATGAGTCAAAATCCTTATGTCTATGCGAATAATAATCCTGTGAAGTATACCGATCCTTCGGGGTATTTCTCTATTGGAGAACTTGCGGCTGGTATTGCGATTACTGGCATTTTAATCAGTGGAAGTGCGAGTGCGGGTTATGTTGGGGCTTCTTATTTAACGGGTGCTTCTAGTAGTCCTGAAGATTTGTTGAATTTTGCGGATCAATGGGTGGCTGGGTTTGCTCATGTGGTTTCTTTTGGGCAATCCACCAGATATCGCAATTGGGCGTATGGAGAAGATGCGAGTCAAAATCATCAAGGGTTCCTGTGGAATATGGGAATGCTTTCAGGGGCGAGTGTGAGCATTTTGACTGGAATGCGGATTCCTGCAAACTTAACTTTCGGAATGGGAACGGCTAAGTGGTTGGCGACGGCTCATACGGCGGGGGGTACTTTTACTGCTGCTTTTGATTTTGGTAGTAGAGTGCGTGATAAAGGATTGGCTGGTCTGGAGTGGCAGGATGCGTTTCTGTTGTTGCCTTTTCTGCCTTATGCTGCGCCTGCTGCAAGGACTTTTTTGGGTAATGCTAGGGCGATTAATGGCAAGCTCAAGGATTGGGGGCAAATGAGGGTTCGTAGTTCGGCTGAGCCTGTATTTGAGCCAAGCGTGGAGCCAGTACCTAAGGGTAACTGCTTTGCGGCAGGCACAAAAATTCTTACGACAGAGGGTGAGAAGAATATTGAGGATATAAAGGTTGGCGATTGGGTGATTTCCGATGACCCGAATACTCCTGGAGACATTGAAGCAAAACAGGTTCTAGATACTTTTGTTAGAGAAACGACAGCGTTAGTTGAGATCTACATTGAAGGAGATGTAATCTCAACTACAGGTGAACATCCATTCTGGGTAGCAGATAAGGGATGGGTCAAAGCGAAAGATTTAGAAGTTGGCAGTTTATTGCAAACGGAAGATGGTAGGGTCATTGATATTGACAAGATTGAGAAGAGAGAAGGTCAGTTTGAAGTTTATAATTTTAATGTAGAGGGATTTCACACTTATTTTGTGTCTGAACTAGGGATTCTGGTTCATAATACTTGTGTTTATACAACCACTGATAATCGGGTTAATTTAAATCGCCCTGAAGGTACGTTTGTTACACGGGAAAATATTACGGATCCCCAAACACTATATGAACACATAAGACGTAATGTGCCAAGGGGTAATAGACCCAAAGATCAATATTATCCGAACTTTGTTACTGCAATAGATGTCGCGGAAGAAGCTTTGGGAATTGATCCAGGGGGTAGACTAGGAGTTACTGCATGGATTCCTCCCAATACAAATGGAGCTAAAATTAGTAATGTATGGAGTGTTGCAGAACCTGTTATAGGAGAACCCGCCGTACTCACATTGTTAGATTAGCAGATATAAAATCATGAAACAAATAATTGACACTGTAAAACAAAACATAACTCAAAAAAGAATACTTTGGGCTTATCCAATTGCACTCAATCTAAAAAAACATCACTATAGTTTGGCAATCCAATGGGCAATAGAATGCATAAAAATATATTCATCTGAGGTTAATTCGGATAAACTCTCCCAGCTTAATCATTATATTCAGCGGGTTTTGTCAAAGGAAAATGATCTAACTCCTTTACAATGTGATGAAATTGGTCAAGAAATATGGTATTTACCTGAAAGGGAAGAAGTTCAAACTGCAATAGCTCGTCTGTGGTGGTCTATCTCAGCTTTTAAATTGGAAAAAGAACATGGTGGAATAATGGAAGCCATATCGGCGGTTGAATTACTATTACCTGATGTATCCAATCGTTGTCTACTAGATCGATACCTAGAAGCTGCTGTAAAAATTTGTGAAGAATACGAATCGCAAAATCAGTCATACGAGCAACCTAAAAACTAGAGAAGTAAAACAAAAGCAGTTCAGATTTATCCATTGGAGACATTCTACTCCCTTCCCACCTATAGATTAGACACATATTAAAAGCTGAAAATTGATAAAGGTGGCTTCTCAAGGGTCTAGTTTTTGACTGGGAAGGGAGTAGCTAGTGCAAGCAATTAGGATTGCTACACCCACAAAATTATCGCTTCATCATTGACAGCGTTATTTTCTAGTTCTGGGTGTCGCTTTTAGTGCAGTCTTTATTCTAACTGCGGCGGCAACTGGTGCTAGTGCGGAGCAGATTTTGAGGATGTTTGGCGATTGGGGTACGGGGTTTGCCAGTGGTGTGTCGGGTGGAATTTTGACGGATATTCATGAGGCTTCTTCTGGTCAGAAGGTTGAGCCTAAATATTCGGTATTGTTCAATGCGGGGAATATTACGGGGATTGGAGTGTCGTTCTTAGTTGGCATGAGGGCGGCGACTTGGGCAAGTACTTCTATTGGTTCTTTGAAATGGATTGGCGTATCTATAGGTGCTGTAGAGACTGGAATAAGTGTCTATGGTGCTGGTAAAGCAACTAAAAATCTTAATGATAGCTATCAGGAAAATGGCAAGTTTGAAATAGAGGATGCATGGAATCTATTAGCCTATATTCCTTTTGCTGGCTCTCTATTAGGGGTTAGGCAGTTTATTTCAGGAAGTAGAGCGGTTAAGGGTAGTACAGAGTCTGTTAATGGGGTAATGGCGGCTAAAAATACTGTCACTAAGACGGGTAATTGCTTTGTCGCTGGTACAGAGATTCTCACGATTGAAGGTGAAAAGAATATTGAGGATATTCAGGTTGGTGATTGGGTAATTGCTGATGACCCGACGACTCCAGGGGAGATTGAGTCGAAGCAGGTTCTAGAGACTTTTGTCAGACACACTACGGCATTAGTCGATATCTACATTGATGGTGAGGTAATTTCAACGACAGGTGAGCATCCATTCTGGACTCCCGATCTGGGCTGGGTGGAGGCTAAAGGTCTTCATGTTGGAAGTTTGTTGCAAACTGAAGATGGTAGAATTATTGATGTTGATGGTGTGGATAAGCGTGAGGGTGACTTCACTGTTTACAACTTCAAGGTTGAAGGCTTCCATACCTACTTCGTCTCTGATCTAGGCATTCTCGTTCATAATAATTGTGACAGTAGCTCAGGACTAGTCAAAGTTGTAGAGGAAGATCCAACGAACGCAGGACGATCCTTTGCTAGGTATGATCCCATCACTCAACAAGAAATGTTTTCAGCAAGATTGGAGGAGGGTGGTCATTTGCAAATGGCTTGGATTGAAACTGGCACGGTACGCCAAGTCGCCGATAATATACGAGAAATTCAACGTTTTACAGGACAGAAAATTACAAAAATTTATGGAAACGCTTCTGATGGCATACTCGGTGCTATTGAAGCAGGAAATTTCAATTCTCAGTTGTATGAAAAAACTTTGGCAAGACGACTGGGAGGGGCATGGCAAGTTGAAACAATTCCTCGACAAGGACAAGGATCAGGTTGGAATATTATAGCGACGAGAATTGGAGATTAAGCATGACTAGTACAAATGATTATCAATATTGGCCGTTCCCAGTTAGTGAGGAGGAGAGACAAATACCTGAACAAGCTGAAAAGCTGGATTTTCTGCAAGATGCATACTTAGATGGGTTTGAATCTTACCGAGCCGTTCGTGGCATGGACGATTATGGTGCTAATTCTGAATTGCGCTCAGGTTATATTCTTCAAAGGGGACGGCAAAATCGTTGGGAGTTCCTACTAGGTGAGGGGAACAAAACTCGTTTTTCAGCTTTAGTAACCAGCTTTAAGGTAGCTGGAGCAGGAGTGAGAGCTTGGCTCAGTGGGCGAACAACAAGTGACATTTTAGAAGATGTGAAAGAATACTTAATTTCTCCACCTAGGCTAGAAGATTTTTGGGATAAAGGGAAAAAAAAGGCTAAGGATGGGGGATAGGTTCTATTCTTTTACCACATCAATTTGAGAGTTCCTATCTGAACTTCCCAAAAAAGAACCAGTAGAGTAGAGTGCGTTCATGAAATGAAACGCACCAAATAAATTTGCTTGTAATCTATCCTATTATTCCAGAGATCTCCATTCAACTCAATCGCCCTTGAGATGATAAAATTCCGCTAAAACTTTAGAAGCTATCGCATTTAAGGGAAAATCGATCCATAAGAAGCGATCAGCATTTTTTCATAAATTTGCAAGCGATCAGGATTTTGGGATTTAGTAGCGGTTAGCATTCAGCTATTAGCGATTAGCTTTTAAAAGCCTTGCTACGCAAGGTAATTCACAATTGATGTCCTAATTTACCTGATGGTTGGTATAGTAGCGATCAGAGGGCATGAATTTGCAAGCGATCGCCGATCGCCCTAAATTTCATCAGGATTTATGCCCATTGACCTCAAGTAGGCTGAAAGCCTCTCATTTTTTTGTCGCTCTTGCTCTTTAAGTTGCCGTTCCTGCACAGCAACCAACTCCGCCTGCCTTTGAGCAACCTCAGCCTGCAACCTAGCCTGCATTTCAACAACAGCGCGTTCATCACCAGTCAGAAGCAAATTCCCATCCGCATCCCAAAACCGCAACCAAGGGATAGGTGTTTCTTCCTTGCCAAACTGAATACCCATCTCAACCCCCATCGGCGGAATCGAAAAATGACCGCGAGCATTAGGTTCTATCAGTTGATAACGCTGATTTACAAGCTGATAAACCTCAACAGCAGCCTTGCTCTCCTCATAAATCGCATAAAAAGGGATTTTGACCGCTTGCTCGTAAACCCAAAACTTACCAGCTTTCTTTCTCTCTCCAGTTTTCGGGTCAATCTCATTGGGATCTTCTGGAGGAGGCGAATCATCTCTCTCTTCAGACCCATTTCCAGAGACAAACTCAATCGCCAGCAAAGGCGGAACTAACTCTTTCCACATTACATAAGAGCGACGGTATTTCCCTTTCAGAAGTGGCGGTACATTTGCCACATAAAACCAATCAGGTGCTTCTGCACCCTTTTCGGGCGGTTCAGTCAATTTCCAGTAAATACCACTATCCTGACCAATACAATACTGCCCATCAGGATGCAACTTCTGTAAAACTGGCTCGATAGAACTGGTTAAAACCAAACTTTGTGGGTGTTCCTGAAAATTCTTCACAAAGGTTCCATCTGATTCCGGCAGTTGCGTATGATCTGGTTCGTTATTTTTAGACGTGTAACTAGGAGTCGATGGAGAAGTCGTCTTTTTTACGAATTTTTTAATGGTATCCATACTGACTCCGTAAGACACGTCAACCAAGATTTTAACACATGATTAACAGTCTACTCGACAGCAAACTGATCAAAATCGCCAGCGACGCCGAGAACGACACCATTCGCTACAGCCTCATTTCTCACCCCGACGGCATGGCGATCGAGCAAAACACAGGAAAA
>NZ_JAZBJZ010000162.1:0-8597 GCF_036349135.1 Tumidithrix elongata BACA0141 | reverse complement strand
GGAAGAGGAAAACCCTGTCCACAACTTGTTTTTATTTCCCAACAACTCTATTATATCAGTCCCGTTATTCATAAATTGCTAGGCAATAGCTAGAGCGAAATCAATGACAATAATCCATAAGCATTTTGCAGACAATACTAGCGAACATTCTGTGGCAACTCAGTTGCGGCGACAGCGATTTGATGTTTTTATGGAAATGCTCAAAGACTTACCTCGCCCCGTCAAAATTCTTGATATTGGTGGGAGTCAAGGGTATTGGGAAATGATGGCAGACAGAACTCTGCTAGATCGAGAATTTCAAATTACCCTGCTAAATATTGAGAATCAGGCTGTATCAATCCCTAGTTTTACAGCAGCGATCGGTGATGGTAGAGCCATGCCAGAGTTTGCAGACAAGCAGTTTGATATCGTGTTTTCAAATTCCACGATTGAGCATGTTGGGAGCTTTGAAGATCAAAAACGTATGGCAGATGAAGTTAGACGGGTAGGTAAACGATATTACATACAAACGCCTAATCTTTTCTTTCCTGTAGAGCCGCATTTTGTATTTCCCCTGTTTCAATTCTTTCCGATCGCATTCAGAGCATGGTTGCTACAACACTTTGATTTAGGCTGGTATACCAAAATCCCTGACTATCAAAAAGCATTACATGAAGTCAAAAGTATCCGTTTATTGCATAGGGCAGAATTCAAACAACTTTTCCCAGAAGCCATAATTTTTGAAGAAAAGTTCTATGGCATGGTTAAGTCCTTTGTTTCTTTTACCCCTTGACGATTTTTAAATTCAGTACATCGGTATAAAAACGGCAGGAATCATCTCTAGCCTAGCTTAAGACGGCTGAGAATTGTATTGGTTGGGGCAGTTTGCAAAATCTTTTGAATTAAGGCTTTTGCGCTCGATCGCCCCCAGCCGCTACTTTGTTCTAGATCCCGATGCAGCGATCGCAACATCCAAGGTAGGGTAATTCCAGACCAGCCAATCTGGGCAAATTGGGGAATATCACTCAATCCAAAGTTCGCGCCAGAAAAAGATCCAAAATTAGAGCTAAAGGAAAAGTTCCAGCCAAAATCATTCCCAATTGTAATACCCAACCCTCCGAGTATGAGAGAATTCAGCGCGATCGCTCCCAACCAACTCAAGGATTGCTGAACTGGAAAGCCCCAGAGCCACACTACCAAGAGCAAACTGTCGATCGCCCCACTAATAAGTCCATCTAGCCAAAACCAAGGGGAAATGAATAAAGCGATCGCCTTACCCATAAACACCGCAGTTACAGTTGGACTCAGGGAAGGCAAGCGTTGCAGATGTCTCTGAGTGACAGAGGTTTGAATATCTGCCAAGGCTCGCATGGCATTGAGAGCCAGTAGGGCTTTCCCTTCTTGATTGAGTAGGGAGAGAATTCTAAGTTTAAGGGATTCCACATCGGGTGGTGATTGTTCCCAAACATCTTGACTGGGGCGATCGGCATATTGCAGGCGTACCTTGGTAGGCATGGGTTCAGCGGCACTCAACACGATCTCATCGGGTGAAATAAGTTCACGCACGGCTTCGCTTTGCAGGGCAGCATGAATTGCGAGGCGATCGCTTTCAGGATATAAATCGATCTTGTTGAAAACTAGCAGAATGGGCTTGTAGCATTCTCGTAACTTTGCGATCGCTTCCTGCTCGATACGGGTCATGTCTCCAGCAATCACAAACAAAATCAGATCGGCTTTTTGAGCGGCTTCCATTGCTAAAATTGTGCGTTCCTCCCCTGCAATCTCATCAATACCAGGGGTATCGATCAGCTCGATCTGAACCTTTGTGCTAGGAGATGAGATAGAGCTTGAACCATTCCCCTCTTCATTTCCCGCTCCGAAGGAAACAGAATCCTGCGAACTTGTGTTTTCTATTTCCTTCTCTAATTTGGGATTCCATCCCTTTGTCTCTACCGTTTGGGTAACACCGTGAATTGCTCCCGTAGCCCAGATTTTTTTGCCCAGCAACGCATTTAAGACCGATGTTTTGCCACACGAAACCATGCCAAAGGCAGCAATTTGGATCGCACAGCGATCGAGTTTGAGCAATAATGCCGCGATCGCGGCAATTTCTTGTTGGTTAAGCTTTTTGGAACTGAGGGAATTGACGAGGCGATCGCGGGCTAGTTGTAGATAGTCAGAATTCATGTCAAGTTTTTTATATGGAGTATCTCAATAATTTTGGCGATCGCTTGATAGTTTGTACTTTTGAGAATGAACAGATATGGATGGAGGTAATCTCTATTTGTTATCATAACTGCGCGATCGTAGTTGAATTTTGAGTAACTTTTAGTTACTGATATTGACGAAGATACTCTACAAATTCAGTTAAATCCATTAGCCAAGCTTGCTGCTTTGGAGTATAAGTTGAATGTAGAGATCGTGGAATAACAAGCTGAAGCCTTTGGAATCTCATTTCTTCAGTTTGGTTATTACTAATTGCAGTTTCAAGTGTGAGCAGGTGTTTTGTTGAAATGCGATTGGCTTCAGACAATACTTGTCTCCAACGGTCTTTACAAGTAGATTTTACCCCTAGCATAGTTAGGTGAAGTGGGTTAAAGTTCGGATCCTTATATTCAGCTTGTCCAGGAAATAGAAAGTCTGGTTTCGATCTGTTTTCTGTTACCTTACCCCTTGAGTAGCGAATATTAGAATCAGTAAAAATTGTTTCAAGATGATTCTCAAGAGCATATCCAACGCGACTTTTTCTTCGATTTTGTACAGATAGAGAGAAGGCAAGAAAACCCTCTACATCATTATCAAATCCTTTGCTGAGACGATCTGCAATGAGATAACGCTCCAAAGTTCTGAATAAAATTTCTTCGCGTTCCATCCAAGCCATAATAGCTGAGTCCAAACCATCCTCTAAGTTAATGTCTTGCAAGGTAGAACGTGCATGTTCGGAAAAAATACGAGTGTTAGGAAAGCTCCCTTCAAATTTTTCTAACATCGTCTCAAGGTAGTTTTCTTCGTTGGATTCTATTGCAATTCCAATATTTTCAAGGATAAATCGAGATGTAAACTCTATTCGGTCTTGATCGGTTTCTAATTCCCCTCTTACTGAAAAACCAGAATGAGAAAGGTTTGTCAAACCAAAGAGCCATTGAATTTGATTTGATATAGTTGAATCATTCTCAGCAATAATCACCAAGACAGAATTATCTGGACGAGTTCCGATTACCAATAAATCACCTTCGGCAGCACATTGAGAAACTAAAGTATCTGGAAAATACAATCTATATTCTGAACGGTTTGGATGGTTTTCACGAGCATCGTACCAAGTTAAATATCCATCATCGACAGGAGGTTCATCATCATGATCGTTAAGATAGATAAATTTAGCCTGATATGTTTGCTTGGCACTACCAAATAATTGTTTCAGTCCTTTTACCCCATTGAACTCATGTTGATGACTACGAAATATATCTGACTCAACTGCACTGAGTCGTTTTGCAGCCACTCCTGTAAAGTATTCCGAAAGATGCCCAGACTTCATAAATATCTCTAATTAGATTTTGTCTTTTGTTGTTTTAGCGACAAAATCTGTGGAACCATAATTCTAGCAACTTCACGTATAGCTGGAACAACTACACTGTTTCCAAACTGACGATAAGCCTGAGTATCTGATACTGGGATTATAAATTGATCGGGGAAACCCATTAATCTCGCACATTCGCGTGGAGTGAGGCGACGGGGATTCTTTCCTTTCCCTCGATACACAAGAATTTCGGAGCCATCTTTGTAATATCGGGCAGACAAAGTACGGGCAACATCGTCAGGAGTTACAAGACCAAAGCCAAATCCATTGCCTGCGGCACGATGCTTGTCAGCATAGGCTTGCAGATAAGCCCAAAGTTTATCAGAAAGAATATACTTGCTATGTACTTTTGCCTTTTCTCCAATTGTGTAGGGTTCCTCAGCCTCCTCACTACCATCTTCGGGGTGTAAAATTGATATGAGTTTTGGTTTCTCTATTGGGGCGCATAAATTATCCCAGCAGAAATTAGTTTGCTGAATGAAGCCCACAATAATGATTCGCTCTCGATGTTGTGGGACAAATTGCTGCCCATCAATAACTTTATAGTGAACATCGTAACCAAGTTCATTACGGAGTGTATTCAAGATGACTTGGAACGTATTGCCTTTATCATGAGATAAAAGATTTTTAACGTTTTCGAGTAGAAATGCTTTTGGACGCTTAGCTGCGATAATCCTTGCTACGTCAAAGAATAAAGTGCCTTGTGTAGTACATTCAAAACCATGTGGACGGCCAAGAGCATTTTTTTTACTTACACCTGCAATGCTAAACGGCTGGCATGGGAAGCCTGCAAGAAGTACATCATGATCGGGTACATCTTCAGCAGGATAAGGGACAATATCACCTACAAATGGATGATTATCTCCATAGTTCGCTAGATAAGTTTTTTTAGACCAGTCATTCCATTCACTAGTAAAAACACATTTACCCCCAGCATCTCGAAAACCAAGATGGATTCCTCCAATCCCTGCAAAAAGATCTATAAAAGTGAAGTCCTTGCCTTGACTGGCTATTACCGAAGAATTGTAAAGGATATCACGCAAAGCTGGTTCCAACATTGCTGGACATCGCGTTTCCCCAGATTCCCAACGTGCCACAGTTCTTTGTGAGACATGAAGACGTTGAGCAAGATCGCGCTGCGTAAAGCGATTGCGTGCTTGGCTGAGTAGAGATGATGGCTGAACTTCGTACAATGTCTTTCTGGGTATTATTGATGACATTATGACATATAAATGACCCTTGGAAGTATACCTCTTATGATTTATGAAAACTGGAGAGGATATGGGGCGGTGATACTTTAACCTTGAGGTGAAAGGCTTGATTATCTGTGGCGATATTCCTTACCGTCGTTGATGCGATCGCAAAAAATAATCACATTGTTTGCAATATAGTGTAACCAGTGAACTCAAAAACTTGTATGCGATCGCTAAACACAGAGATCCTTAACGGAGAACCTTATAGCTATTTTCCACTTGGACAATACGTTGTTCGAGCCGTTGGAGTTTGTGGCGATCGCCCAACCTTCAAATATACGCGCATCGAAATTACAGGCGCGATCGAACGGCTAGCCACAGGTGAAAGCATGGATAGTATTGTGCAGGGATTTCGCGGACGCGTATCCCGCGAGGCAATTTCGGAAGCTCTCCAAGTTGTAACCACCCATTTTCTTGAGAGTCTTCCAACTCTAGAAGTAGCATGATTAACCTTGACAAATAACTTTTTGCGATCGCTTATACATTCTTTACGACGAGGTACGCAGAAGCTAAGATGGCGCGATGTAGAATCGCTATGCTCACTACTTGTTAATAATTTCAGTCTAAGCCTATGTTTGAAGTCTCAGTTCCTGCCACCACTGGTAATCTTGGTCCCGGGTTTGACTGTTTAGGTGCAGCCCTATCGCTTTATAACAAGTTTCAGTTTGCGGTGTCAGATGAGCTGAAGATTACAGCCTCTGGGGCAGGGGCAGATAAAGTTGCGAAAAATAAATCCAACCTCGTTTACGAGAGCTTAGAAAAGTTTTATGCCCATATCGGTCAGCCAAAACCAATTATCTCTCTACATATTGATGCTCAGGTTCCGCTAGCAAGGGGGCTAGGTAGCTCCGCAACCGCAATTGTAGGTGGATTGGTGGGGGCAAATCTCTTGGCGGGCTCCCCCCTAGAGCAAAAAGACCTGCTGCAATTGGCGATCGACATGGAGGGACATCCCGATAATGTCGTACCTGCTATGTTGGGTGGCTGCTATTTGATGGCTTCCAATAAAAGTGGCGGATGGGAATTTTGTCCAATTAACTGGCATAAACAGGTGGCGATCGCGATCGCCATTCCCAATTTTGAACTTTCGACGGCTAAAGCCCGCCAAGTGTTGCCCCGCGACGTCCCGATGAAAGATGCCATCTTTAATGCCTCGCACTTAGCCCTATTAACCCATGCCCTTACCACTGGCAATCAAGATTGGCTGCAATCGGGCTTACAAGATCGCCTCCATCAACCCTACCGTCAAAGCCTAATTCCGGGGATGGAAGCCGTCCAGAAAGCGGCGATCGAGGCAGGAGCCTATGGCATGGTGATCAGTGGGGCTGGTCCCACCCTACTTGCGCTTGGTAGCCCTGCTAAAATAGAAGCAGTAGCAGAAGCAATGCGTGCGGCTTGGCAAGAAACGGGTATGATTTCGACAGCGAAATGCCTCGCGATCGCCAAGCATGGTACAACTTTTACAGGTTAATTGTCTGAAGCACTTCAGCTACCTTAGCTTGCTACGGTTGACTACAGCGCTGAGAATGCGATCGCTTTGCCGATCTGCGATCGGCGGTAGTGTATATTGTGGCTAATCTCTGTAGGCTAAAATCTCTATAGGTCTCTCGGTTAATATTCATTTTGTCAGTTGTTTGGAATCTCTATGACTAAATTCCAGTTCCTTCTGGTCTCAGCCTTAGTAACCTCGGTCGTTTTCCTATTTATCGGTAGCCGTGATAGTAACTCACTGGCAGCTATGTTTCCCGTGGTCGCGATTATGACCCTCTCAGCACTGGCAAATCGCTTTGTTTCTGAGCCTGTCTGGGAAAAAGTGGCAATTTGGGCAAATACGACCGCTGGTCGCCGTATCTTTCGGACAAAGCAAAAACGCTTGCCCCCTTCTAAATCTCGCCGCATCCGCTAGCCATTGATTGGGATTTCTAATTCTTTGAGTAAACTAACTTCACCCTTACGCGTTGGTATTGTTGGTACTGGTTTTGTTGCCAAGTTACGCGCTGAAATTTTAAGCCAAGATCCGAGGGTGCAACTCAAAGCGATCGCAGGTAGCGCCGACAAAGCCAATGCCCTTGCCCAAGCTTTTAACATCGAAGCCCATCCCTATTGGTCTGAGCTAGCGATCAGACCCGATATCGATCTCGTGGTTGTTGCCAATGTCAATCGCGATCACGGTGCAGTTGTGGCTCAAGCACTTAGAGCGGGTAAGCATGTCATTGTCGAATATCCCCTAGCCTTTAGCTATTCCGAGGCGGAAGCCCTCGTGCAATTGGCTCAAGCCAACCATTTACTCCTCCATGTCGAACATCTCGAACTGCTCGGTGCGGTTCATCAAACTGTCACAAAGGTTTTGCCAGACCTAGGGGAGCCATTTTATGCGCGTTATGTGACTCAAAATCCCCAGCGTCCAGCCCCAGATAAATGGACCTATATGCCAGAGTTGTTTGGGTTTCCCTTGGTCGCCGCAGTTTCGCGCGTGCATCGATTGACGGCTCTATTCGGTAAAGTCAAGTCGGTTGCCTGTCAGTTGCGCTATCAAGGCGATGCCTTACCTCGACGATATACTTCTTGTATTTGCAACGCCCAACTTCAGTTTGTCAGTGGGTTAGTAGCAGATATTAGCTACAGCAAAGGCGAACATCTGTGGAAATCAGAGCGCAGTATGGAGATTCAAGGTAGCCGTGGTGCTGTGTTATTTGAGGGTGAGTCGGGCAAATTAATTACGGCAGATGGTGAAACCGTACTTACCGTCGATAGTCCTAAGGGGCTGTTTAAACGCGATACAGAAAATGTTTTAGACCATTTGTTTGATGGGGTTCCACTCTATACCAATTCGGACAGTTCGCTCCACGCGATCGCAGTCGCCTGTGCTGCCGAAAAAGCAGCAAAAACAAATACTGTGATTGAAGTTTAAAGCGATCGCCGAGAAATCGATTCACGTATCAGAAGACCTATAAGGAATATACAAAATTCTAGGCTTCGAGCCATTTTATATCGTATCCATTTGGTAATACATACCACCCATCGAGTTTGATAACCATACGAACCAAGATTGCTCTACTCATATTGTTGATATGCTGAGGGAGCAGTTACTGCGCTATTCTTTAGGTAAGAGTAGGTAATTCAAGCTGTGTGGTAATTTAAGCGATTGGGGTGGGCGTGATAAGCTAGTAGAAAATACCGATCAGACTTTTTGAACTTCTTCACGGAGTATGTAATGGCAATAGCAATGGATAATCGGCAAAGAGCGATTCAGTTAGTTGAGCAACTACCTGAAGATTCGCTGAGCGATGTGATTGAGTTGCTAAATGCTTTACATAGAAAGACTATTCAAGTTAATTCATCAATTCAAGCAAAGTCTGAAGAAAAGTTGTTGCAGGTCATCCATCGCAAGCTTTTACAGGAAGAGCAAGCTAGACTAGATTATCTGCGCGAACAAAATGAAAGTGGTGGTATTACAGAAGCAGAACATCAGGAGTTATTGGCTTTTGTCTCTCGCATAGAAAATGAAGATGCGGAAAGGGCTGCGGCAATTTTACAGTTGGCGCAAATTCGTAAAGTTGAGCCAATTAGCTTAATTACAGAATTTGCCTCCCCGATGAGAATCAATCATGCCATCTGAAAAGATTCCACTGGCAATCAGACGGGTTGTGGCGATACGAGCTAAAAATTACTGTGAATACAGATCCGAAGGTTGAAACAGTCAAATATTCGCTTGAAAAATGTCAATCTCCATATTAGAGTTGTTGGGAAATAAAAACAAGTTGTGGACAGGGTTTTCCCTCTTCCCT
>NZ_JAZBJZ010000161.1:0-8628 GCF_036349135.1 Tumidithrix elongata BACA0141 | reverse complement strand
CTAGATCTTTGCTCCTACGGCGCTATTGCTTACTAATTTTGTCCGAAGTATTGATCTAGCGAACTCGGCATTAATTTCGCGCTTGGCATATCAAGAGATGGCAAACCAACCAGAAAGTGTGAGTGATGCTGGGAAGAAAGTGTACCCACGCATGTGGACGTTCTTCCTTGCTGGTTTAGAAGTAGGGTTACGCCTGTTTGGACTTTATTTTTTATTCTCTTTTGCTGGGGGAATTGTCGCAGGAGTTTTGAGCATTGGATCGAGATCTCCACTCAATCAGTCTCCTATATTTTTTGTGATTATTATTGTAGTGATCGTGGGGCTGGTTTGGTACTACACCCGCTGGAGCATTTCCGAAGTTCCCCTAGCCGTTGAGACTGAGCTGAGTTCCAGCCAAGGTGTCCAAAGAAGTTGGGATCTCACTGCTGCTGCCGTAGGCAGAGTACAACTGATCGTGTTTGTCGCGTTCCTAGTCACCATTCCAATTCAGGCAGTCACCAATTATCTACCTAGTTACTTCCTTCGCTTGATCCCTGTCAATTCATTCGCCTTCTGGATGGTTTACATCGTTAATCTTCTGATCAGCCTGTTGGGTGGGGTGATTGTGTTGCCTTTCTGGCAATCGATTAAAGCGGTTATGTATTACGATCTTCGCAGTCGTCGTGAGGGTATCGATCTGCAACTCCGCGATCGCTAAGTTATTGCCCAAATTCTATTTTTTGTATGCGCCTGTTTAACCGAATCACACTGCGTACCCCCGAAAGTGTCGAGCTAGAATTCACGCTGGCAGGGATTGGCAATCGCGCCCTTGCTCTGGCGATCGACTATTTAATCTGGGGAATCATCTTAGCGCTGGTTTTCACCTGCTGGGCGATCGCGTCCACGCAATTTCCCATATTGCAAGGGAATGCTCCTCGCCAATGGATTGCCGCGATCGCCTTTTTGCTGGGATTCGCTGTTTATGTGGGCTACTTTGTCTATTTTGAAACCCTGTGGCAAGGGCAGACCCCAGGTAAACGCTGGACAAAAATTCGGGTGATTCGCGAAGATGGTAGACCGACTGGACTACAGCAGGCAGCCTTAAGAGCCTTACTGCGCCCTGTAGATGACCTCTTTTCGATTGGGGCGTGGTGCATTATGCTTGGGGCAAAAGAGAAGCGATTAGGCGATTGGGTCGCAGGTACGCTGGTGATTCAAGAAGATCGGCTTGTGGCTGCGGCAAATTTTCCCTTGTCTAAAGAAGCGCAAGCGATCGCCGATCGCTTGCTAGTAACCACAAATATCGCGGCGCTCATCCCCGATGACTTTGCCGTAATTCGCGAATACCTGCAACGGCGCAAGGTGATGGAAAGCAATGCCAAGCTCAAACTGAGTCGGCAGCTAGCCCAGCAAGTTCAAAATATTATCGAGCTAGAGGGTTCCATGTCTGGCATTACCGACGATGTCTTCCTAGAGGCAATCTATTTGGCCTATCAACAACAAAGTAACTGAAATCAAGAAGTCTATGGAAGGAATCTTTAACCTTCAAATAGGCTAAAGACCGCAATCATAAATCATCTCAAAAAAGTTCGTTTCGGCTTCTTGGCAATCAGACTTACCAAACTCAACAAATCCAGCCCCAACCGATATCATCATAACGAACCTAATCAATACCTATGAGAAGCTTGTAGTTTCCCAAAAGTTTGACAGGCTTATGGGGGCATGATATTAGTTAGGAGTCCTAACTAATATCACAGAGATCATTATTCATGCTTAATATTGAGATTTTAGAGTCAAGTTTCCAACTCGTGCAGGATTCTAAGCAGGATTTCCCCACTGCTTTCTATACGAACCTTTTAGGTGATTATCCCGAGGTTAAGCCCCTATTTGCCAAGACAAAGATGAACGAGCAAGGAGATCATCTGTTTGATTCCTTGCAGTTTGTTGTCGTGAATCTCCGTAACGCTGAGCTTTTGCAAACAACGCTCAAGGGCTTGGGCACTCGTCATGTGAAATATGGCGTGCTACCCAAACACTATCCCCTCGTTGGAAACTCTCTACTCAAAACCTTGGCAAGCCTTGCTGGCGATGCATGGACTCCTGAAGTCAAACAAGCTTGGGTGGATGCCTATGGTGCGATCGCTGCGGTCATGCTAGAGGGGGCAGAGTATTCAGCGGAGGTATTGCAACTAGCAGAGAAATAGGTGTCTAGCTTTTTGCCTTCTCTAAAAATATGCCCATGAATTTCTCCATTGTTTTGTGGCAACGTCTCAAGCATCAGCTATCAAAACGTTCTATTCCTCAAGAATTGCAAGTACCCATAGAAGGGAATCCCACAAACAATCATAAAAAGGGAGCTTTTAAGTTCTTAAAGAATGGGAGAGGCTCTCGCAGGTTAAGAGTCTATCTTCGCAAGTCTCATCAACGAGGTCATGCCTATCAACCTCGATTTTCCTATCCTCAGATTTTGTTGTCTTGGCTTGGAAGTTTTGTGGGAATTGCGATTTTAGCCTATCTTTCTGCCTATAGTCCCTATCCACTGATCGCGGCACCTATGGGTGCAACGGCTGTACTGGTATTAGGAGTTCCCGATAGTCCCTTAGCTCAACCGCGAAATGTGGTTGGCGGAAACTGTTGGGGAGCATTCGTGGCGATTGTATGCGTGCAACTGTTTGGCACAGCTCCTTGGGTAATGGCTTTGGCAGTTGCAACCACGATTAAGTTGATGAAGCTAACGCGAACCATTCATCCACCATCGGGTGCAGTTGCTCTAATTGGTGTCATGAGCGGTGTATCTTGGCATTTTTTCTTCACTCCTGTATTCGCAGGATCGATTATTATTGTGCTTTGGACGGTGGTGTTTAATAACCTCGTACCAGGCAGAACTTATCCCAAGCATTGGCTATAGATCTTGGCTAAATATCACTAAATATCACCACGAGCAGATCGCTGATAACAGATATGAGTACAGATGAGCAGGGAAATTCCGTCAATCTCGATCGCGAATCGACGGAGCAGCGTATTTTGATCGGGCTTTCTAAAATCGGCATTGCCCTAAAAAGTCAATCTTGGCAGGATGCAGGTCAACATGGGTTGTCTCCTACCCAAGCCCAAATTCTATCGTTGTTACAAGCTAAAGGTACAAATGGAATGCGTCTGTCCGCAGTGGCAGATGGTCTAGCTGTAACTGCGGCGACGGCGAGCGATGCGGTAAGGGTGTTAGATGAAAAAGGTCTGGTGCAGAAAACCCGATCGCCTGAAGATGGACGTGCGATCGCAATTACTCTGACTCCTAAAGGGCAAAAGTTGGCAACCCAAACTTCCTGCTGGTCTGATTTATTGCTAGGTGCGGTAGGAGAAATGTCCGAACTAGAGCAGACGATTTTCATGCGAGGACTGATTAAAATGATTCGCAAACTACAGGAAGCGGGTCAAATTCCGATCGCAAAGATGTGTGTAACCTGTCGCTTTTTTCAGCCCAATCGCTATCCGCACAGCGATCGCCCCCATTATTGCGGTTTGGTGGATGCGCCCTTTGGCGATCGCAATCTTCGTTTAGAATGCCCCGATCAGATCGCTGCACCAACAGACATTGCCACGCATAACTGGGAACAATATCAAACAAAACTTGGGTAGTCCTAAAAAGGAAAGACCGCGCTAGGCGAGGAACTCAGAGCCAAAATATATGGAAGGCTCCCTTTCTGCCATTTCCGACGATGTATTCCTAGAGGCAATCTATTTGGCCTATCAACAACAACGCAACTAATACCAACGAGTAAACTTTAACTCTTCTCTATAGTTGATCGGTGTTAAAGGTATCGCATTGCTTGATGTCGCCCGAACTAAAACCGCGTTTGAACCACTTAACCCTTTGCTGAGAAGTACCATGGGTAAATGATTCTGGGATAACATTTCCCGTTGCCTGTTTCTGCAAATAATCATCGCCGATTTGCGTGGCAGTATTTAGTGCTGTCTCGACATCGCGATCGCCGATCAAACCGCGTTGCGCTGTATTAAAGCCCCAAACCCCCGCATAACAGTCGGCTTGAAGTTCGATTCTCACTGAAAGCTCATTGGCTTTTGTCTTGCTTGAGCTGGATTTTAACTGTCTCACCTTGCCCGATGTCCCCAATAAGTTTTGAATGTGATGCCCTACTTCATGGGCGATCGCATAGGATCTGGCGAAATCGGCATCAGCGCCAGCCGTGGCTTGCAGGTACTGAAAGAAGCCCATATCTAGGTAAACTTTCTTGTCCGCAGGGCAGTAAAAGGGGCCTGAAGAAGTCTGGGCAGATCCGCAGGCAGAATTCACGCTGCTACGGAACAATACAAGCTTGGGCGGTTGATATTGCGTATTGAGCTGCTGTTGAAAGATTCGCGTCCACACATCTTCGGTATCGCCTAAAACCGATCTGACAAAGTCTGAATCCCGATCGTTTTTGGGTTGGGTGTGTTTTTGTGTGACTGGGGCAGTTGTATTATTGGGGAGAAAACCCATGATTTGGGCGGGGTTGACTTTAAAGATTAAACCTAAAATCACAGCGATCGCCGCGCCACCAACGCCGACCCCACCAAGCATGCCAACGGGAGCTTGCGAGGATGAACCCTCACGCTCGTCTTCCACGTTGTCACTTTTGCGCATTTCATCCCATTTCATATTGCTTCCTCGTTTTTGTGCAACATCTTCTCGATGATAGTTTACTTCTAAGCTACAGCAGTCATTTGATGCATAACGATTCTCGTTTTTTTGGGCTAGTATAGCCCCATGAGCAAGCGTGGTTCTTAGAAAAAGTCAAATCTACTGGTAGTGTTAACAATATTTTTTCAAGACTTGTAACACTATATCTAGTAAATTTTCTGATTTTGGGTGTATAGTCATCTACTAAACCTAAACTGGTAAGACTTGACTATGGTGCGTGAACTTGAACGGGCAAAACAGGTGAGCCTATTTCCAGACAGTGCTCCTGCTGCCTATCCTGTGTTTTATAGAACCTATAGCCGCAAGCAAAGCGGACGGCGTGAAAGTTGGGCTGAAGTATGCGATCGCACCCTGAGTGGGTTAAAGCAGCTTGGTAGCCTCACAGATGCAGAAGCCGAACTGATCGATCGCATGCAGCGGCAGGTAAAAGCCATGACCTCAGGGCGTTGGCTATGGGTCGGAGGCACGGACTGGATCGAGCGATCGGAAAATTTCTCAGGTGGTTACAACTGCACGAGTACCAATGTTGTAGACTGGCAAGCCTTTGGTCTGATGATGGACTTAGCCATGATGGGCTGCGGTACGGGCGCGATGCTAGAGCCAAAATATACCGACCAACTACCTGCCATTCGCAATCGCCTCAATGTTAAGGTCGTGGGTGAAATCGGTGCAACTCCTGCGGATGCAAGACGCGATCGCACCGAAGTTAAGTACGATGTTGCGAATAACCAAGTCACCATTCACGTAGGCGATAGTCGTCAAGGATGGGTCAAGTCCTATCAGACCCTGCTAGAACTCTCTACCGACGAGCGCTTCACGGGTGATGTTGAGATTATTGTCGATATTAGCGATGTACGTCCCAGTGGCGAACCGCTCCGAGGTTTTGGTGGTGTTGCCAATCCTGTCAAATTGCCCAGTCTCTATGCCCGATGTGCTTCACTTTTAAATAAAGCCTTGGGGCGCAAACTCACCTCCGTCGAGTGCTGCATTCTGATCGACGAAGCCGCAGTCTGTATTGTCGCTGGGAATATTAGAAGATCGGCTGGGATGAGGCAAGGGGATAGCAACGATCCTGCGTTCGCTAGCGCCAAAGAGAACCTCTGGCAGCAGGATGCTGAAGGAAATTGGCGCATCGATCCCGAACGCGATGCTTTGAGAATGGCAAATCACACCCGTGTTTTCCATCGCAAACCGACCTTAGAGGAATGTGTAGAAGCCGTTCGCAAGCAATATTACTCAGGTGAAGGGGCAATTCAGTGGGCAGGCGAAGCGATCGCGCGTTCTAGTGCCGACATTCTCACAAACCTAGAGCTAAAAAAAGAATTCCTTAAGGTTTACGAACAGGGAAGAGATGCGGCGAAGGAATGGTTGAAATCTCAAAAGCCAGAAATGAGCGATCGCGAGATCGAACATCGGTTACAGCGTTATGGCTTGAATCCTTGCGTTACAGCCGATACATGGGTTCACACCGAGAATGGGGCGCGGCAAGTGAAAGACTTGCTAGGTAAACAACAGAGCCTCTATGTGAATGGTGAGCTATTCAGTACGACGCCAGAAGGTTTCTTTTTTACAGGTGTGAAGCCGATTCTGAAACTAGAAACTAAGGAAGGGTATACACTGCGACTGACGGGCAATCATCAATTGCTCAAGGTTACAGCCCAAACGCAAAAGAGTCAATATTCAGAATGGGTTGAAGCAGAAAAGCTGCAAGCAGGCGATCGCATCTTGCTCCACAATCACCGAGGGCTACAACCTTGGGATGGCAAAGGAAGCGCTGAGGAAGGATGGCTTTTAGGGAATTTAGTCGGTGATGGTTGTTTCTCTAGTTATGCGGCAAGCTTTAGCTATCAAGCGAAGCTCAGGTTTTGGGGAGACAATCAAATCGAGATGAAAGACCATGCCCTGACTTTAGTGAAGAACGTAATTCCTAACTCTGAGAATTTGCACGGGTGCTATAATTCTCAAAATAAATACTATGAAATTGGCTCTGCTGGTCTATTAAAGCTTGCCAAGCAATATGGGATTTATCACGGTAATAAGACAACCACGCCAGAAGTCGAACAATCTAGTTACGACTTCTATCGCGGATTTTTGCAAGGACTGTTTGACGCAGATGGTAGCGTTCAGGGTACTCAAGAGAAAGGCGTGAGTATTCGTCTGGCTCAAAGCAATCTGCCTTTGTTAGAAGCTGTGCAACGGATGTTACTTCGCATAGGGATTAGTGCTTCGATTTACCAAAACCGCAGGAAGGAAGGATCTCGGATGATGCCAGATTCCAATCGCCAACTTGCTGAATATCATTGTAAAGCACAGCATGAGCTTGTAATTGCTAACGATAACGTTCAAGTTTTTGCAGAAGTTATCGGATTCCAAGAACCAGCAAAATCTGCTCGACTCCAAGATCTACTGTCTAGTTACAAGCGCAATCTAAATCGTGATCGCTTTACAGCCATGATCGCCACGATCTCATTCGATGGCGAAGAAGCCGTTTATGATTGCACCGTGCCATCTGTTCATCGCTTTGATGCCAATGGCTTTGTTGCCCATAACTGTGGTGAAATTCTTGGCGCAGACTTCCATTGTAATTTATCGGAAGTTCACTTAAATCGACTCAATCCTTTGGACGATCGCGAGCAAGAAGATGCCTTTACAGCAGCGGCTTTGTCCGTGGCGGTATTGCTCAATCACCAATTTAACGAACCGCGCTACCAAGAGTCGCGCCTGCTCGATCCGATTGTGGGAGTTTCCTTCACGGGGTTATTTGATTTCTTCGTGCATGCGTTTGGCGTGGAATGGCTAAATTGGTGGACAGAAGGCAGACCCGATACGATTAAGGGCTTGGAATTTAAGGCAAAGGAACAGGCCTATTTGACGCGTTGGAGTGAAATCGTTCATCGTGTTGTCTGGGATTATTGCGATCGCCACCAGATCAAACGTCCCAACCGTTGCACGACCGTGCAACCTAGCGGCACGAAATCCCTACTCACAGGTGCATCCCCTGGGTGGCATCCTCCCAAAGCCCAGCGCTTTTTGCGTCGCATCACGTTCCGTAAGAACGATCCTGTGGCACTGGCTTGCATAGACTATGGGTATAGCGTGATTCCTTCGCAATCGGATAAAGATGAGAATGGCAATCTGTTGAACGACCCCTTCGATCCGAGATGTTCGGAATGGTTAGTGGAAATTCCCGTAGCGGTATCTTGGGCAGATCTTGAAGGAGCCGATCGCGTTGACATCAGTAAATTTGATGCCTTTACCCAGATGGACTTCTACATGCAAGTGCAAAAGTACTATACGCGGCACAATACCTCTGCTACGGTGGAACTGCGCGAACATGAAATCGAGTCCCTTGGTACGCGGATTTACGAAGCGATTCGCGATGATGAGGGCTATATCTCAGCAGCACTGTTAGCTAGATTTGATGACCTGCAAACCTTCCCCCGTTTGCCCTTTGAGCCCATCGACAAAGCGTTTTACGATGAAGCCATGCAAGGCGTCAAGCAACGTCGTCAAACCAGTGACTTCCAAAAGAGCCTCGATCGCTATGATTCTGGTTTCTTGGTAGAGGCTGGGCCTGCGGGTTGCGACTCTGACAAATGCATGATGCCTGAAGCAACGCCAAATAGCTAGGCTTTCCAGTCAATACATATCTATATATAAACGATCCAACCTAGGGGCAGTGCCCCTGTGTCTGTCCTTGAGAGCTAGGGCAATCACAGGGGCACTGCCCCTTATATTTTCACGCGTGTAATATATTTTGGTCGATCTCCCGAGGTCTATCG
This sequence comes from Tumidithrix elongata BACA0141, assembly GCF_036349135.1. Taxonomy (NCBI): domain Bacteria; kingdom Bacillati; phylum Cyanobacteriota; class Cyanophyceae; order Pseudanabaenales; family Pseudanabaenaceae; genus Tumidithrix; species Tumidithrix elongata. The sequence continues at coordinate 168 of NZ_JAZBJZ010000161.1, read as the reverse complement.
CCTAAAACCTGCAAAGTTTTTATAATAATTTTGGCGATCGTAACCATAAAACCAAATGTTTATAACGATTAGTCATCGCAAGCATAAAATCAAAAATTTATATGCCAATCTATATCAATACTTCGGACAAAATTAGTAAGCAATAGCGCCGTAGGAGCAAAGATCTAG
>NZ_JAZBJZ010000160.1:0-9051 GCF_036349135.1 Tumidithrix elongata BACA0141 | reverse complement strand
TACCAGAATCGGAGAAGCAGGTTACCCATCTCAAGATTGGTCGCCAACTTTTAAAAAAAGCGGGATCGAATGGAAAAACGGGTGCGATCGAAGAGGAGGTTTTTAGTATTACGAACCACCTCAATATGGGAATTGGGTTGATCACAGATGTTCAAGAACGACTCGAACTAGCCGAATTAAATTTACTTGCGGGTAAAAGAGCCAAGGATTCTAATGCCTATGCGGATGCCCAAAAGCACCTAGCCATAGGGATTGGGCTTCTTCCCGATGATGGATGGCAAAGGCATTATCAGCTTAGTTTATCCCTTTATCAAACTGCAGCCGAGTCCGCCTATTTGAATACAGACTATGATGAATGTCATCGACTGGTTGATCGGATCGTTCACCATGCCCACCATATTCTCGATACGATCGAATCCTATAAGGTAAAGATCGATGCCTATACCTCCCAAAAGAAATTTCACGAAGTTCCAGCAACCGTAAATTCCATACTCTTGCGTTTAGGCGAACCTTTCCCAGCTTATCCAAACGAACTTCAGGTTGGGGTAGAACTATTACGCACGGAAATAAGTACTCGCATCAAAAGGATTGATGATTGGTGGACTCTGCCAACCATGACCGATCCTTACAAACTTGCTGCGGTCTATATCATGACCACAATTGCGACCTCTGCGATTAATTTAAATCCCCTGCTGGTCGGCATGGTGATTCTCCGCATCGTGAACTTGTCGCTGCAATATGGCATCTCACCCAATGCAATTATTCAGGGTGCTGCCTATGGATTGATCCGATGGGTCGCTTTTCAAGACATCGAAGGTGGCTATCGCGTGGGATTAGTAAGCTTGCAACTGATCCAGCAGCATAATATTCGGCGTAGTGCTTCTTTAACGATCGTAGCATTTGAAGCTTGTTTGAGACATTGGAAAGAACATTTAAGGGAATCCTTACCCAATTTACTAAGGGCGATCCACCTCGGTACCGAACTTGGCGAATATGACTCCATTGGTTTTGGTGTGTCAGCATATTGCCTCCATCGTTTTTTTGTCGGAGATCCTTTGGAAGCAGTTATTCAAGATTTTCACAACTATAATGGCTTGCTATTACAGAAAATCAAACAACCCCAGATTGTCGATCAACACCGAGGTTGGCATCAACTCTGCCTTAATTTTGTCGGATTGGGGGAGAATATGCCTTTCCTCGTTGGGGAGGGATTCAACGAATTCGATCTCCTTCCAATATATTTGGCTGAGAAGAATGGAATTCCCATTTACTATTCCTGTACTGCCAAGGGTATATCTCACTATTTCTTCTATGACTACAAAACTGCGATCGCCTCTTTTCGTCAAGCTATGCCCTACGAGCGATCGGTTGTTAGCGCAATTGGTGTTGCAAACCATAATTTTTACTATTCCCTTGCCTGTTTGGGGCTATGTAGGAGTTTGCCTAAGCATTCTCGCCACACCTATCTGAGGCAGGTTGCCAAAAATCAGAAAAAAATGCAACGGTGGGCTAAACACTGCCCCATGAACTTTCAACACAAATACGATCTAGTAGAAGCGGAAAGAATGGCTTTGCAGGGCAAGCAAATACAGGCAATGGAACTCTACGATCGCGCTATCAAAGGAGCTAGAGAAAATGAATACATCCAAGAGGAAGCTTTAGCCAATGAGCTTGCTACTCAGTTTTATCTACAACTGAATAAAGATAAAATTGCCCAAGCCTATTTTGGCGATGCTTGCAGATGCTATCAAAACTGGGGCGCACAGGCAAAAGTGTTGCACTTAGAAGAAACCTATTTAAAATTGGTCAGCCGTAATTCCTTTCCTCGCAACAATTCAATTACTTTTCGGGCTAACTCCTCTAACCCTAGCCAAACCACCAACGCACCCGTGACCACGGTCGGCTCGCTAAGACTCGATTTGGTCTCAGTGGTGAAAACCTTCCAAGTTCTCTCTGATGAAATCGATCTAGAGAAGCTGCTTGCGAAGTTAATGAAACTTTTAATTGAGAATGCTGGGGCTCAGGTGGGTCATTTGATTCTTGAAAATGAGGGCAAACTCCAGATCGAGGCTTCGGGAGCTGCTGAAAGTGATGAGGTGGAAGTGCTGCGATCGCGTTCTATGGAGAATAAGGTTCCAGCCTCAATTATTAACTATGTCATGCGCACCTTAGAGCGTATTGTGCTTGGCAATGCTACACAAGAAGGTAAGTTTACGAGCGATGCCTATATTCAATCGCATCAACCAAAATCCTTGCTTTGTATCCCATTGCTCAATCAAGGCGAACTGGCTGGTATTCTCTATATGGAGAACGATCTCGTCACCAATGCCTTTACAAACGATCGCCTTGAAGTTCTGACCCTGTTATCCAGCCAAGCGGCAATTTCAATCAATAATGCCCGTTTGTATACAAACCTCAAACGCTTTAACGAAAACTTAGAGCAACTGGTCAGCGATCGCACCCAAGAATTATCCCAAGCCCTCACAACCCTTAAAACTGCTCAAAACGAACTCGTTGCATTCGAAAAGATGGCAGCCTTAGGGAAATTAGTGGCAGGGGTTGCCCATGAAATTAACACACCGATTGGCATTGGAGTGACCGCAGCCTCTTTAATCGCCGATAAAACCCAAGAGCTCGCCCAGGCACTCAAAAATGGAACGATGAAACGTTCAGATCTCGAAAAGTTTATGGAAATGGCTCAACAAAGTAGCACGATCGTTCAGTCCAACTTAAATCGCGCTGCTGAACTGATTCAAAGTTTTAAACAAGTTGCCGTCGATCAGTCTAGCGAAACGAGGCGATCGTTTTCGCTCAAAGCCTATCTTGAAGAGGTTTTGGTTAATCTCCGTCCCAAACTCAAGCGTACGAAAATCAACGTAAAAATTGTCTGCGACGACCATATTATTCTTGATAGTTATCCTGGCATGATTTCCCAGATCGTCACCAACCTAGTCATGAATTCATTAATCCATGCCTACGATCCCAACGATAATGGGACAATTCTCTTTGCTATGTCTCAGCAACACGAACGGCTGGTTTTCGAGTTTAGCGATGATGGTAAAGGCATTCCCCCAGAGCATATCGGCAAGATTTTCGACCCATTCTTTACTACGAAACGCGGGCAGGGGGGCAGTGGCTTAGGGCTACATATTGTTTTCAACATTGTCACCCAAAATTTACAAGGTACAATTGCCTGCGAAAGTCAAGTGGGCGTGGGCACTAAGTTTGTAATTCAATTGCCGATCTGCTTGTAAATCCACCCTTAAAAACTAGGCTAATTCGTGATTGCACGAATTACGAACACCTTCCAATCATTCAATTTCTCCCCAAAATCGGGGGATAGGGGGCGGAATTCTGACTTCTCAAAAAGAATATGGATTAGTTCATCTTATTCTTATTCATAAGTCGTATAATTTTAACCTACAGTGATCCTTCATTGTTTGCGAACGTAGTATGGGCGATACCTGCTCTACAAGTTAATTGCATGTCACTAAGGATTGCTATATATAGTACTTGTACAGCCACCTTTATATATTTTCGATGGTTGACGATCCCCTAATCGCAGATGTGCTGGAATTTGCTGATGAAGTTGACGAAACTTCACCACAAAGCTTGGAGTTTTGGAAAGTTCTAATTGTCGATGACGAAGCAGAGGTTCATAACATCACGCAGCTTGCCCTAGAAGACTTTACCTTTGAAAACAAGAAGCTAAAGTTCCTTAATGCTTATTCGGGTGCTGAGGCTTGTCAGGCAGTATTAGAGCATCCTGACATTGCCCTTGTTTTGCTCGATGTGATCATGGAATCTGATGATGCGGGGTTGACCGTAGCCAAGTACATTCGCGAAACTCTAAAAAATCGAGCCATTCGCATCGTTTTACGAACTGGACAACCAGGGCATGTACCCGAACGGCAAGCGATCGTCGATTATGATATCGATGATTACAAAACCAAAACAGAATTGACTTCGCAAAAATTATTCACAACCATTATTACAGCGCTGCGATCGTTCAAAGCTTATACCGAATTAGAATCATTAAATGCCGATCTAGAACGCACCAATACAGAACTTTTGCAGGCTACCAAACTCAAAGACGAGTTTCTCTCCACCATGAGCCATGAATTACGCACCCCACTCAATGCCATTCTAGGCATGGCGGAATGTTTGCATGAAGAACTTTTCGGTGCTATTAGTCCGAGCCAAAAGACCGCGATCGCAACCATTAAAAGTAGCGGTGAGCATTTACTGTCATTGATTATAGACATGCTAGATGCCTCTAGAATTATGGCAGGTATGCTCAAGCTAGACATCACATCTGTTGCGATCGCTGATCTATACAATCCTAGCTTAGAGTTTGTTAAACAACTGGTACTCAAGAAAAACATTCAACTCACGACGATCTTATCCCCTAATATGGAAGCCATTGAAGTTGAAGTCGATCGGCGGAGGATGAGGCAAGTATTAATCAATTTACTTAATAATGCAGTCAAATTTACCCCTCCCGGGGGGAAGATATGTTTGGAGGTAAGAATAGGAAATGAATTGCCTAGCGAGCTTGCCTTTATCCGCTCAACAAGGATAAACTCAGTGGGAAAAATTGATAGCACTCAGGGAATGCCAGATTTTAGTTCTTGGTTGCAGTTCTCAGTAACCGATACGGGGATTGGCATTGCCCCTACTAATCGCGACAGGATTTTTCAGCCGTTTATTCAGCTTGAGTCGGGTCTTAATCGCAAGTACGAGGGTTCTGGGCTAGGGTTGGCAATGGTAAAGCAAATCGTAGAACTCCACGGTGGCTATGTCGATCTCAGTAGCCAACTTGGTCAGGGCAGTTGCTTTACTGTGTACTTACCTTGTCGGTCTACCAGAACTATTAATAATAATATCCTGGGAAATTAAAATACATTCGATTATCGCTCGATTAGATTAGTCTGCCGCCATGACTTCTTCTTCTAAACCTCTTACCAATCGCAGCCTCATTCATCGCGTTCCCTTGCGAGCAATTCTGATTATGCCATTTGTCCTGCAAATTTTTGCCGCAGTTGGACTGACAGGTTATCTCTCGCTCCGTAATGGTCAAAAGGCAGTGAACGATCTTGCCGAAAGGCTAGAACAAGAAACGAGTTTCCGAGTCAGCGAACGCGTTCAGGACTACTTAGAAGCACCGCATTTAGTAAATCAGATTAACGAGGATGCCGCTCAGATGGGCGTGTTGGATTTCAATAATCTTGAAGGAGCGACTAACTACCTTTGGAGACAGGTTCTTCGCTTTAAGTCCATTGGTTATGTGGGAATGGCTACAGAGAAAGGTCAATATCTGCGCGTAGGCTGGGTAAATCGTTCGGTTGATTCTGAAGAGCCTCAACTTGCTGCACAACTCAAACCAGGAACTGGCGATTTAATTTATTACAAACTCGATCGGAATGGCAATCCCAGTCAGCCTGTGAAAACCGTTCCCAACTATGATGTGCGCGTGCGTCCTTTTTACAAGGTTGCTCTCAAGAGCAAGCGAGCCGTTTGGACTGATGTCTTTATCAACTTTGGCTATGGTTCGCTACAAATTCATGCCAGTTCACCATACTATGACAAGCAAGGGAACCTGATTGGTGTGTTAACTTGTCAGATGGGGTTAGATCAAATTCGCGGTTTTTTGCAAACGCTACGTGTAGGGAAGTCCGGTCAAGTGTTTTTAATTGAGCCATCTGGAGAATTAATTGCGACCTCTGTTACAAACGAGATCCTAACTGTTGGTAAAGGGGAGAAACAAAAGCGGCTGAAAGCACAGGACAGCAGTAATCCAATCGTACGCAAGAGTATAGAATCTCTAAAAGAACGCATCAAGGACTTGAATAATGTCGGCGAAGAATCTCTGTTGGATTTTCAGCTAGACGATCAGCGCTACTTTTTGAAAGTATCTCCGATGAGAGATGCCTATGGGCTGAATTGGCTGATTGTAGTGGTTGTCCCCGAATCTGATTTTATGGAACAAATCAATGCCAATACACGCACTACAATTCTGTTATGTTTAGGAGCATTGAGTTTGGCAATTCTTCTAGGAATATATACTTCTCGTTGGATCGTGCGTCCGATTCTGAAATTGCAGCAAGCTAGTGAGGCGATCGCTTCGGGAGAACTCGATCGGATCGTTGAAGTAGAAGGTATTAACGAACTCGAAGGATTGGCGCGATCGTTCAATCAAATGGCGAACCAACTCAAAAACTCTTTTACCGTCCTTGAAGATCGTGTCGCAGAAAGAACGATCGAACTTCAACAAGCCAAACTTACCGCTGACAATGCGAACCAAGCCAAGAGCGAGTTTCTTGCCAATATGAGTCACGAACTGCGAACGCCTCTAAATGGCGTTCTCGGTTACGCTCAAATTTTAGGAAGAACTAAGACATTAGGAGATAAAGAACGACATGGTGTCAATATCATTTATCAGTGCGGCTCCCATTTGCTCAATTTAATCAACGATGTCTTGGAAATCGCCAAAATTGAAGCCCGTAAATTAGAACTGACTCCTAATGCAGTCCATTTACCCTCTCTCCTCCAGGGGGTCATTGAAATTTGCCAGATTCGGGCCGAGCAAAAAGGAATTGACTTCCACTACGAAACAGATGCGAACTTACCTACAGGCATTGAAGCCGATGAAAAACGGTTGCGTCAAGTTCTGATTAACCTCTTGGGGAATGCGATCAAATTTACGGATAAGGGCAGTGTGACCTTGCGAGTTGAGCAATTGTTCTCAGATACACACACTACCCACCTGCGTTTCTGGGTAGCCGATACGGGTGTGGGCATTGCCCCAGAATATATCAACAATCTATTCCAAGCCTTTCAGCAAGTAGGTGACAAAGCCCGCCAAGCAGCGGGTACAGGGTTAGGGTTGGCGATTAGCCAACAGATCGTTCAGTTGATGGGAGGACAAATCCAAGTCAAGAGCCAGATTGGGGTTGGTAGTGATTTCTTCTTTGAAGTCAAGCTGCCTTTGGCTCTAGATTGGAGTCAGCAGCAAACGATGTTGCTTAACAACATCGTCGGCTACGAAGGCGATCGCCGTGAGATTTTGCTGGTAGATGATCGCTGGGAAAATCGGGCTGTATTGATGAATCTGTTGGAACCTCTTGGTTTTATCATTACCGAAGCCGAAAACGGACAAGATGGACTAGAGCGAATACGTCAGCAATTGCCAGATTTAGTGATTACTGACCTCGTGATGCCTGTGATGGATGGCTTTGAGTTACTGAAGCAAATGCGTCAAGATCCTGAGCTAAAATCGCTCAAAGTCATTGTTTCCTCAGCATCCGTATCCCAACTCGATCGCCAAACGAGTCTCGAAGCAGGTGGGGATGACTTTTTGGCAAAACCCGTTCAAATCGATGAGTTGTTGACCTTGCTGGCTCAGCATCTGCAACTCACTTGGCAATATGACGAAACCAAATTAGAATCTACACCCATTAACCATACTGATTTCACCGTCGATCTGATTCCTCCCCCAGACGAAGACTTACAGATTTTACTAGAGCTATCCCAAGATGGACTGCTGCGGAAACTTGCAGAGACTGCTGAGAGAATTGGGCAAAAGAATGAGCGTTATCAGCCTTTTGTGCAACACATTCTCCAATTGACAAAGCAGCTCCAACCAGAAAAAATCGAAGCATTTATTCAACCATACCTCACCAGAGATAGGACTGAGGATAATTAATACGATGACAACCGATTTAACTGGACTAATTTTAATCGTTGACGATATACCCAGCAATCTGGATGTAATCTCAGAAGCGCTTGGTACTGTGGGCTTTGACGTGGCGATCGCTACTAGCGGTGAGCGTGCCCTACAACACCTCAAGCGACAATCCCCCGATCTGATTTTATTAGATGTGATGATGCCGGGAATGGACGGGTTTGAAACCTGCCAAAGACTTAAGGCAAATCCCAAAACCTGCCATATTCCGATCATTTTTATGACCGCAGTAGCTGATGCTGACAGTAAAGTTAAGGGATTTGAACTTGGGGCAGTAGACTACATTACCAAACCTTTTCAAGAGCAAGAAGTATTGGCACGATTGAGAACTCACCTCAAGCTGAAAAAATTGAGTCAGGTACTCGAAATCAGAAATGCAGAATTACAACAACTGACGGAACAACTGGAGCAACTGGTCAGCGATCGCACCCAAGAATTGTCACAAGCACTGACCAATCTCAAAGCTGCCCAAGCCGAGTTGGTTGCAGCTGAAAAAATGGCGGCATTAGGTGGATTGGTCGCAGGTATCGCTCACGAGATCAATACCCCGATTGGCATTGGGGTAACAGCAGCCTCATTAATTGTCGATAAAACTGAGGAAATGACCCAAGCAATCCAAAATGGAATGCTGAAACGCTCTGAGCTGGACAAGTTTATGGACAATCTCAAACAAAGCAGCACAATCATTCTGGCAAATTTAAATCGGGCGGTCGAATTGGTTCAAAGTTTTATGCAAGTTGCCATCGATCAGTCTAGTAAAACGAAGCGATCGTTTCCGCTCAAAGCCTATCTTGAAGAGGTTTTGGTCAATCTCCATCCCAAACTCAAGCGTACAAAAATTAACGTAAAAATTGTCTGTGACGACCATATTGTTCTCGATAGCTATCCTGGCATGATTTCCCAGATCGTCACCAACTTAGTCATGAATTCATTAATCCATGCCTACGATCCCAACGATAACGGGACAATTCTCTTTGTTATTTCTCAGCAACATGAACGGCTGATATTTGAGTTTAGCGATGATGGCAAAGGGATTCCCCCAGAGCATATCAGCAAGATTTTCGACCCATTTTTTACCACGAAACGCGGACAGGGGGGGAGTGGCTTGGGGCTACATATTGTTTTCAACATCGTCACCCAAAACTTGCAAGGTACGATTGCCTGCGAAAGTCAAGTGGGCGTGGGCACTAAGTTTGTAATTCAATTTCCGATCTGCTTACGATCTATATAGTTTTAGGGGTAGGCTAGGTATTGCTTAGAAGATCGCAGGTATGAAAGAGATTCCAGGGTACAAGATCAATTCGCTA
>NZ_JAZBJZ010000159.1:0-9123 GCF_036349135.1 Tumidithrix elongata BACA0141 | reverse complement strand
CAGTTTGTGCCAAGCACCTGCTGCCTTTTTTTCTTTTTTTAGTCCAAAGTCCAGTGTTACCTGAAAACCCAAATTATGCCCCATTCTTTGTCAGTCAGGATATGGACTTTCATATTTGGGGAGTAGTTATCACGGGGCTGCGTCGCTTTTTGAAGTTGACAAAGCCTTAGGTGAAATTGACTCAATCTTGGCTATTGGTTTCCGATATTGCCTCTATTGCTGAAGCTTTCGCTTCGAGTTCTATCTGAAGTTGCTCGACACTTGGCAGACTTTCCTGCAATTGCTTCGGTAAAGCATCTTTAAACGTATAGTTTGAAACACCAATGGGTTTATTGATATCCCGCAAAGCATATTCAACAATGGTTTTCTTTTTACCTCTACACAGAACAATACCAATCGTTGGGTTATCTTCAGGATGACGTAACTGGCTATCAACAGCGGAAATGTAAAAGTTCATCTTTCCTGAAAACTCAGGCTTAAAGGACTCCATCTTCAGGTCGATGACCACGTAGCAGCGTAGTTTGACATGATAAAACAACAGGTCGATGTAGAAATCATCGCCTTCAACCTCTAGGTGATATTGGTTTCCCATAAAGGCAAAGCCCACGCCCAGTTCGAGTAAAAATTCGCGGATATGCTGGGTTAAGGCACGTTCTAAGTCTCGTTCCTGCGATTCTTGCCCCAGACTTAGAAAATCAAAATTGTAGGGATCTTTGAGGAGTTGTTGGGCAAGGTCGGATTGGGGTTTTGGTAGTGCCTGCTCGAAATTTGTCGTGGCTTTGCCCTACCGATGATATAGCTTAGTTTCGATTTGGTGAGTTAAAACGTTACGGCTCCAACCATACTCAATCGTCTGCTGAATATACCATTGGCGCTCTGCTGGCTCTTTTACTTTGTCCAGCAAAATACAGTTATGAAACCAAGGAATTTGTGCAGCAATCTGCTGCACAATTGGCTCGTCAACATATGCTTCAGCAAAAGACCGCATATATTTCAAATTACGGGATGAAAAGCCCTTGATAGCAGGAAACTCTTTCTGTAGGTCTTTAGACAGACTATCAATGACTTTTGTACCCCATCCTTGTTGCTGTTGGCGGGTAAGAATGTCTTTGCCGATTTGCCAATAAAGTAGTACCAGTTCGCGATTGACGGCTAAAGCCGCCCGTACCTGTGCCGCACGGATACGCTGTTTCAAATCGCGTAGAAAGTTTTCGTAGTCGTCGGTTGGTGGCTTTAGCAAGTTATCTGTCATAGAGAAATTGTATTGGCTAGGAGGCAAAAACTGCTACAGATCCTTCAGCCTACTTTTTCTTTTCTTCCAGACGTTGTTCGAGTTGCTCCAGCCTTTTCTCAAACACCAAATCGTGTTGCTCAGAGATCGCCTTAAACGCAGCAAACTCCTTCGCCACAACCATGTTGGACATCTGATCGCGCATCAGGGCAACATCTTGACGCAGTTGCAACACCGTAGTCGTCAAGGCAACCAGAGCAGTCAATACCATTCCTTGCGCGATCGCACTGGTATCGATGCGTAAATTATTGTTATTGGGTTGATTGTTCATTCTTTATTCTTCTCTTCAGGAGCAGGTAGCCAATAACCGAGAATTGCCGATACCGTTGACCAGTAAACACCATCACCTTTACCCATCGCGATCTGAAACAGACAGAAACCCGTCACGATTAAACTCAGTCCTGTCTGTACCCAGAACCTCATACGGATTTACCTCCAAACTCTTGAAATAAGCGATCGCAATCTTCATAAGAAAGCGAAGGCTGACCGTAACGACCGGGAGGCAAACTCGCCCATTCCCACGAACATTTGTCGAGAGCACTTTGAAGCCGTCCTGCGAGGATATCCTCATAGGCATCTCGCCGTCTCAGGAGTTCCACTGCGGCTAAATCTTGCCAGTGCGGACTAAAGTCTGTTGCCCCGATCGCTTGGGCGACATCATCCCAAGTAGTACTGAGAAATTGATAAGCCCCTGCGGCATCGGAACAGAGTTCGCCAGCACATTGAATCTGGCGTGGATGATCGCTAAAGTCAGAGAACACCTTACCTGTAAACATGGTCTGGTAACCAAGCGGACAATTCGTACCTTCAGGAACGCGGATCGTATTCAAGAAAGCTTGGATTTGAGGATGGATTTCGGGTGTTTCAGAAGCTTCAGTTTTCCAGATTTCTGCAAATTCCTCTAGAACTTCTGTTGGCGTATGGTCTTGCAAATAAGCGATCGCTTTTTGCTGATGGGGAAGATGTTTGTAATTGGGGATGGCTTCGAGTAGTTGGATCATGAGTACCTCCAAAAAGGAAGCCTGAGTGGATAGCCTCAGGCTGGTGAAATAACAATCTTGTTGAAGCATTCAATCAAGAATCTTCTGCATCATCTTCAAGAATCTCGTCATCTTCAGAGTAGGGATCTGGTGTTTGCTCGATCACTTCGATGGACTCTTTACCATCTTCAGAAAATTGGATGTTGACGACGATATCCTTGTCAGACGGGATATTAATGACGATCATGCGGTTACCTCGCTATGTTTCGACGAGTTTGATACGAAGTCCGACCACACCTTGCGGGTGCAATAGAATTACGATTTGCTCGTGGGTGTAGTTCCTGCGGTTTACAGGATAATGCCACGCCACTGAAGCAATGGTGTTATTCGCGATGTGGTCGTAGACGGTTTGCCATCTTTGGGCTGTGGCTTGCTCTTCTGCTCTCATCCAATCTTGAAGGTTACGCATTTGAAATACGCGATCTAGCGATCGCACTTCACCCTTTTCAGGCATTCGATAGGGCAACCCGCGCGGTGCGACTTCCACAGGAAAATCGGATTCGGAGATGTAGAGCAAGCCACTCAAGAGGCGGCGGAGTTCGGCGATGAAGTCCTTTAGGTTCATAGTTGCCCTACACAGGAATATCAACCAAGAAGGAGCCTAAGCGACCTGTGGGAATGGCATTGCCGTGAGCGTCGGAAATTTGACCTTCGAGGAGGAAAATCTCGTAAGTACCGTTGGCTGAAGCATCCCAGATGCCACCAGGCGCACCAACTGCATAGGTGACGATTTTGCCTTTCTTGTTAGGGGTGGACTTGGTAGTGATCGCTCTGGCTTTTTGGCTGTAGGCATTGGGCCCTGAGACTTGGATGTCAAAATTCTCAGGTTTGGTTTCGTCTCTACCGATTGTGCCTGCACTGATGCCTGTATCTGAGTCGTCGTACTCAAGGGTAAAGGTGTAGGGTTTGTCGTTGCGGCTGGTGATGTTAGGGGCAACAAAGTTGGATGTGGTGGGGGCTTCGGTATCAATGGGTACGGCTTCGACCAGATTTTTAAAGGCTTTGTCGATTTTGAAACTGGCTGCCCATCTTGCGGGGATCTGGATCGGTTGACCTGTGGCGGGTACGGTTCCCGATCGCGGGGCTTGGGGTCGCATGGAAAAGGTACCGAAGCCGTCCAGTTCGACGGGTTGTTTGCTGGTGACGATTTCGATGATGGTATTGAGGGTGGCTCGAAGAAATCGGTCGGCATCGTAGCCGCTGATTTGGATTTTCTGGGAAATTACGTTGGCGAGTTCGTATCGGTTCATGGGATGTCTCCTGATCTGGCTTGTAGGGATAGCGTAGGGGAGGTGACATCGAGAAGCCATGACATCTGCTCTAGCAGGTGCTTGGGTAATGATTAGAAGTAACGGTCTAGGAGGTCTACGCCGCGATCGCCCATTTGTTCTAGGTGTTGGCGTAGGAGTTTGAGTGCCATGGGTGAGGGTTGGACTTTGCGGTTTTCCCAGCGATTGACTGAGGCGAAGGTGACGCCTAGTTCTGCGGCGAGTTGTTCTTGGGTTAAGCCTAGGCGAAACCGTAGTTCGCGGACTAAATTTGCTGATTGGGTTTCTTGTGCGGCAAACATAGAAAGATCGATGGTTATCACAGATGTACTAATGATATCCCTAGTTAAGAGAGGCTCTGCTTTTCAAACTGAGAAACTTTTCCTGCAAAGCGGTGACGTTATTAGTGTGTCAACAAAATTTTTATGTTGCACAAGGTTGTCTGGCTTAAATGTTTCTACTCCATTGAGTGAGATTGATAAACTTCCGCCACAACATTTGCTCGCATGGGCTCCCTCAGACGGTAAGCCCGAAAGATGGCTAAAATTTAAGCTATCAGTAGTATCGGCACATTTTTTGGAAAGTTGTGTACAGACAATGTGGGTATCAAGAGCAGCGAGTCTAACTCCCTGCACTATATCTTCACGTGGATTGCCAGAACCACCTCTGGCATTTGAGAAGATAACCAACTTAGGAGAAACATGATTGCAAATTTTTTGGGCAAAAGTTTTTGGCTCAGTGCTACCTGGTCGCCCTCCATGATGAGGAAAAACGAGAATGCTGGCTCTGATATCAGTATTATTTGCTAAGAGGTCGTCAAGCCCTATCTGTTCGAGATCCCCAGCCAAGATCGCTGCTCTATGAGAATTATGCAATAACCCAATAACTGCTGATAGAGAATTGGAAGTAAGTTGCCGTTGGTGATTGTTGCTATCGCTAAATTCTTTACCTCCAACGCCTCCTAGAGCCTGGACGGGAGAAGGGGCTAATACCTCTACTTTAACCTCTCCAACATCAAGGCTTCCTGTTAAAGAAGATGTCAGGCTAGTTAAAACTTGAGTGCCACGACTCATCGCATCTGCAATTGCTAAACGAAAATCTGCCCAAGTTACAGTATTCTTTTTGCTTGGATCGGGGTTGACATAGATGTTTCGGATTTTTATTGTCTTGTCAAACAGGAGGGATGTAACCCCTTCAATATGATCTCGATCTGCATGGGATACAAGAACGTGTTCGATCTGGCTGATTTTTCTCAGTTCTAAAAACTCTGTTAAGATGCTGCAATCAGCGCAGTCTACAATAATGGTTCCTTTTGTATCAATTAAAACTGAGCAATTTCCGTGCCCAACATCTAAGATAACTAATTCAGGCGAGTCCATCATTTGCATTTAGTTGAGGGGCTAATTCAAATTTCTCAAAGAAAAGGTCTTCTGATTTCGTTGCCCCAATATTGACATAAGCAACTAGTCTTGAACCTTTACCCAGTGTTTCACGCATTTCTTCGGGAATCAGAGAAACAGGAAAGCGAACCGCTTGGCGAGGTCTCCAGCCAACTACGAAAGCCTCAACTACATCCTCCCCAAACTCTTTGCCAACGCGCTCGACTCTCACGAGTGTGCGGTGCGGCTTTCTTTCTCGTGAGATTTTACCTCCTAACTCTGATACGCAGTATTCGATTCCATCTTTTAGTGACATTGAATTTGCCTCATCGCGAGTCAAGAAAATAGGAATTTTACGACGGTATGCTCCTATCGTTGAATGTTTATCATCAGGATATTGAGAGATAAGAATTGATGGAGTTTTCAGATCGTAAAGGCAAGCAACTAATTCTGAACCATAGAAATCTGCCAAGCCACCATCACGAAGTTTATGATCGCAGATTGCAGCATAAGCAGATTCATGTATCTGTTGGGCTAGTATCCTAACATTTTCATGGAACCCAGTGATAATATTTGCTTGATACCCTAGTTCTTCAAGATCGTAGCGGGTATCGTTTGCTGTTTCTAGATCATCATCAACAATTGCAACAACCTTACTAATGCCATTACCAACTAACTTATAATTCAGTTGCTGAGGGATTGCTGTGACCATTATTTTCACCTCCAAGCCTAGTATAGTCAATAACTGGAAGTAAGACAATAAATTCAGCCCCACCCAGTTCGCCATTGGCGATCGCAGTTATCTCACCACCTAAATCCTCGGCACAATCACGGGCAATGGTTAAACCTAGTCCTGTCCCATCTGGGTTAGTTGTAATTCCGGGAAGCCATATATCTTCTACATCCACGCCTTTAATGCCAAGGGCATTGTCCATAACCCTGATTGCTATACGATTACCTATGTTCTCTGTTCTGATAATAATTTTACGATTGCTTAATCTCGCACCTCTAGTATTGAAAAAAGCATTACCTGCATTTGTAAGTAAATTGGTCAAAATACTTTCTAGCAGAGCCACACTACCAAAAATATTCGAAGATTGACAGTTTTTCTGTATTTCAACAGTTATTCCAGAGCCTACTTCTAAAAATGGTTTAAATAAAGTGACAGATTCCTCAATAACATTATGAATATTGATTTCTTCTGATCGACGTTTTCCACGTTTTAGTAAATGAACTGGAAATTTAACAAAATTCTTAATAGCTGCTAATGCTTTACGTAAAGACTCTACTGGTATGGCAAGAATTCTCTCATATTGATCTGGAAAAGCTCTTTTCCCTTGAGTTTCAATTCTACTTGTAGCTTTATCCAGTAAAGTAACTCGTTTTCCTGACTCATGAGCAAAGGTTGCAGAAGTGGTACCCACTGTTGCAAGACTACGATAAAGTTGAATATCTTCGCGGATGGCTTCATATTCCTGCTCAACCGCAACTTCAAGTTTCTGGTATGCATCTTGGACAACTGGACGAACAGAAACTGGTACACTCTCACGGATCGCTTGCGTTAAATTTTCACGGGCGATTTCAACATTTTGGCTTAGCTGCCTTTTCTTGACTGTTCGTTTGAGTTCTGTTAATTTTGCTGCTTCTTTTTCTCGATAATCCGCCATCCAACGCAGAGCATCAGTTGCGAATGTTTTAAGTTGTGTAAATGCTTCATTATCAACAAAACCAAGGCGATCGGTTTTAGGCAGGAGCATCTCTTCAGGATCTTCCACAACGATCTTACCAATTGAAGTACTAGTCGCAGGTCTGGTCATTGGGGTACGCCCCCGTAGTTTATTGATTTCTAGCCAGTCATCTTCAGGATCGCCGTAGGGCCGAACACGAAGCCCACGATGGTAGAGGCTGACATTGCCCATTGTGTCTAACCATTTTTTAACTTCTTCAATAGTGACTCGCCTTGTGGAGAAAGATTCACGTTCAAAGACAAATGCCCAAAAGTCAAATTCAACCCTCATATTTGGGTATCGAGATTTGCTGTATTTTTTAGCGATCGCCTCTGCATCAGCAGCAACTAAAATCTGTCCGCTGGGATTTCTCAGGCTAAACTCGGCTTTACCATTGGGGTCAAGGCTAGCGTGTAGGTGATAGTCGGCAGCGTCAAAATACGCAGAACTGACACGTTCTTCTAATTCGGCAAATTCTGGAGCGATTAGGGTGGGAGTAAAGCCTGTAGGATCGCCAAAGGGATCGGAGAGCAGGATGAGTTCACGAGCAAGTTTCTTGACTTCGCGATCGCTGAGTATAGTATGCAGATTCCCGATAGTGATATCTGTGCCTTGCCCTTTATTGGTCGATCGCTGCTCGATCTTAAACTCAACCGTATCGACACTATCAGAGTTATCAAGGGCGTACCAGTCAATCTCGAAGTAGTATTCTGTGCCAAGTTCGTTTTCGGGTCTGGATGCAAGATAAACTCGCGCTCCTTGCCGTAAAGCTGCTAACCTGCCCAGTCCTTTGCTGCCTGCTGGGATGCGATCGTATTTGGGAGTGCGGTTATTGACGTTCTTTTGTGACTTGCCGATCAAAAACCAACGATTTTCAATTTCGTCGGCATTCATCCCCACGCCATTATCGGAGATTTCAATGCTGCCTCCAACTTGGCGGGTATTGTTGAGAGTGATCGCACATTCGGTTGCATCAGCATCGTAAGCATTCTTGACTAGTTCGATGATGCTCTGCTCAAAACTGGAGATAAGTTCTTCGCCGAGTCTAGCTAAAATTTGTGGTGAAAATTTGAAGTGTGCCATCAAGATTTGCTATAGTTACTGCCAAAGAGTTATGCATACTAGCTATGGTAGCAAAGACCACTATTTTTTTAGATGGTGACGACACTCTCTGGAAAACGCAGGAACTTTACAATGATGCAAAGTCTAAGTTTGCATTCCTTCTAAATGAAAGTGGAATACCCGAGTCACAAGAAAGCATTATCCTTAAATTTGATGCAATGGATGCTCTCAGAGTAGCTACAAGAGGGTTGACTCCTCAAAGATTTACTGAGAGTATGCTTATCCTCTACAGTTCACTGGCATCACAATTCAGTTTAGAGTATAAGACTTCAATTGAGAAAAAAATATTAGATATTTCTAGGACTATAAGGCAGCCTCCAAAGCTTTATGAGGATACTGTGGATTCGCTTGTGAGTTTGAAAAAGGAGTTTCGACTTATTCTATTTACCGCTGGACATCCTTCCACACAAAAACGAAAAATATTATCCTTGCATAGACATTCCTTTGATGTAGAAAGTTATTTTGACGAAATACGCATTGTTCCATTGAAAAATGAAGAAAGATTACGTCGAGTACTTAAATTAATGAAGCTATCCCCACACGAAGTTTGGTTTTTAGGAAACAGTTTGCGCTCAGACATATTACCTGCCGTATCTGTGGGAGCAAATGCAGTCCTTGTCAATCGAGGGGCATGGAAGTATGATGACAAAGATACATCTCATATTAAAAACATTCAATGGTATACGACAAGTTCTCTCAGTGATGCCGCCCAGATTGTGATTGATATTTTTTGTAAATAAGAATGTTATGTCAGTCAACCCGCAAAATAACTCTGAATGGCTTATTCTTGTATCTTCAAATTATAAGAAAGAATATATCTCAGATATAGTTGAGGTAATAGGAGTGCCGAATAGTTTTATCGTTCACTTCAGATACAGAAAGAAATGGGTTAATTCTTCTCTGTGGGACAAGCTTCCTGTCAAGGAAAAATTAAAAAATGGTGATGAAATCCAAAGATTAAATGAGATAAAGTCTCGGAAGATTCTCATCGTATTTCTTTGTCAAGATGATAAAGACAATTGGCTTTCCTCTTATCCTGTTCGTTTTGCAACAATTGATAAGTGTTATGTGACGGGAAGAAGCGATCATGATATAGCACATTTCTATTTATATGTAGATTCCTACTGTTCAGCTAAAAAGGAAGAGGAAAGGAAGAACTTTTTAGAGAAAATTAAGGTTGATTCTAGGGAGGCAGGATTTAATAATAGTAGAATGGCATTTTTGGCTCAAAATATGTCTAATTCCTTAGTACAGGACAAAACCTTGCAATAAAGACAGAAGAGGGGTTTCATAGGA
>NZ_JAZBJZ010000158.1:0-9171 GCF_036349135.1 Tumidithrix elongata BACA0141 | reverse complement strand
TAGTCACTTAATATTCCTTTACATACTCTATCTTTTTCACGCCTACTTACTTACCATACTTTATTCCACAACTGTTTGTATGATACTTCTAGTTCCTTTGGCTTGCTCACCTACTCTATGCTTGATTACATTATATCGCTGATCGCTTTTGCTGCAATTTTTGCCCTGTTTAGCTTGGGTCTAAATTTACAATGGGGATTTGCAGGCTTAGTAAATTTTGGCCATGTCGCCTTTATGGCGGTGGGAGCTTATACCACTGTACTTTTGAGTTTAAATGGTGTGCCTTGGTATATTGCCTTTGCGATCGCTTCTGCCCTTGCTGCCGTACTGGGTCTTTTAATCGGGAGTACAACCCTGAGACTGAGAGAAGATTATTTGGCGATCGTCACCATCGGTGTCTCGGAAATGGTTCGCCTATTTGCAAATAATGAGGCATGGCTGACCAAAGGGACAAGTGGAGTACAAGATTATCCTCTACCTTTTAAAGAATTAGTGCCCGTGCAATTTTATCCAACGTTGCTTACTGGAATTTTAATTGTGGTTGTAGCTGTGGTCTATTGGCGACTGGAGTGGTTAGTGCGATCGCCTTGGGGCAGAGTGCTAAAAGCCATCCGCGAAGACGAAGAAGTGGCAAAGGCACTGGGAAAAAACGTATTTTGGTACAAACTCCAAGCTTTTGTAATTGGCGGTGCGATCGCGGGGATTGCAGGTGCTTTTTATGCTTGGCAAGTGGTAGCGATTTACCCTGACTCCTTTATTCCCTTAATTACATTTCAAGCTTGGACAATTGTGACCATTGGCGGAGCTGGCAACAATCTTGGGGTGTTGCTAGGTGCGGCGATCTTCCAGATTTACAGCGTGCTACCACGTTTTTTACCCGAGCAAATCCAAATGTTTTTAGGTGGCGGTAAGTTAGAAGCGATTCAACAAATGCTGATTGGCTTGACGCTGATCTTACTGATGGTGTGGCGACCCCAAGGAATTTTGGGTAATAAGGACGAACTAACGCTTAATCGCTGAGTTAATCGTTGAGTATTTGGGAGTGGTAATTTCGCCTAGGCGGTTGTCCAAGGGCCAAAAGCGAAATACCGCACGACCGACAATATTCTGTTTGGGTAAAAAGCCCCAAACATGGGAGTCATTGCTATTGTTGCGGTTGTCGCCCATCACCCAATAGGAGTTGGGGGGCACGGTGACAGATCCCCTAAAGTTGTAGCTGGGGGGCTCGGCAATATAGGGCTCTTCGATCGCGATATCATTGACATAGACCTTACCTGCTTGAATGCTGATACGATCGCCGGGCAATCCAATCAACCGCTTGATATATGCCTTGGAAGTATCTTCGATAAAGGGTGAGGCGGGGGGATAAAAAATCAGAATTTCGCCCCTTTGCGGTTGGTTAAATTGGTAGGAAATCTTATCAACAATGATGCGATCGTGAATCTGCAAAGTCGGCTCCATCGAACCAGAAGGAATGAAGCGGGGTTCTACAATAAATGTGCGTAGCAAAAATGCTAAGACAAAAGCGATCGCAACAATCCGAATGGTTTCAGCATGTTTTTGCCACCAGGGCTTTAAGGTCTGTTGTGCAGGGGATTCTAGCTGGCTGTTTGAAGATTTACGATCTGATGTCATGGAAAATTAGAACTCGAACGATAATTTGGCGTGGTTATTTGGTGGCGGAGGGCTCATAGGTTGGGGTACTTAAACCACCTGTGCGACTATCAAATGGCCAATAGCGATAAAATGCCCGCCCAACAATATTCTCTTCTGGCAAAAATCCCCAAATATGAGAATCTTGACTGTTGTTGCGATTGTCACCCATCATCCAGTATTTACTAGGAGGAACGGTAAAGCTCACTTGTTTGTTAACAAGGCTAATCTGACTAGGCTGAAAACATTCTGGGCATTGTGTTGGGTCAGTAGGTAGGGAATAGGCAGGCGGTGAGGCAATGTAAGGCTCTGATATGGCATTCCCGTTGACATAGACCTTACCATCGTGAATGCTGATGCGATCGCCAGGTAGACCGATCACGCGTTTGATATAAACCTTGCTTGTATCTACCCCTGGATAGGGTGGCGGGTTAAATACAATAATTTCACCACGCTCTGGTTTCCGCCATTTAAAGGTGAGTTTGTCAATGAGCAAGCGATCATCGATCTGCAAAGTTGGTTCCATCGAGCTAGATGGAATATATCTTGGTTCTACAATAAATACGCGGACTCCCGCTGCCATTAGCACTGCAACAATAACAGTGGGTAGATTGTCTGCGAAAACTTTTTGCCAGCCACTTTTTGAATCAAGTTCAAGGGACTGACTTTTCAAATCTTCTTTGGATGGGTCGCTGGGTTTATCGGATGACATAGGTATTGCTTGTGTTGCCTTACATTCTATTCCCTAGCTTGCAGGTTTCCCTGCAACTAGAATTGTCTGATCGCCAGCAAGATCGAATTCTTGATGAATTGCCCTAAGTGCAGTCTCAGCGTTGCTTTGCCTGACGACACAGCTAACTTTAATTTCAGAAGTTGCAATCATCTCAATATTAATCCCTGAACTTGCCAGAGCGTTAAACATGCGGGCGGCGACGCCCCCTTGTTTAATCATTCCCGTCCCTACAATACTAACCTTAGCGATCGCATCATCACTGACGACATCTCCACCCCCAATTGTTTCGGCAACCTGTTTGAGCGATGCTTCTGCCTTTTGTAAATCGCCAATCGGCACGGTAAAGGCAATTTCATTGACATCGCGATCGGACTGAGACTGTACGATCATGTCAACTGAAACATTTTGCTGGGCGAGATATTCAAAGATTTGGGCAGCGACACCCGGGCGATCGGGCACTTGACGAATCGCTAAGCGGGCACGATTTTGATCGAGCGCCACGCCTCGGACGGGCGATTGGTCAGCCGTTCGATCGCCATCGTCTATCGGTAAGTAGGACATCACGGGGACTTGAAAAGCCTCGGCGATCGCGGCAACCGCAGCATCTCCATCGGCCGCTGCTACCACACAACTGACTTTAATCTCAGAGGTGGAAATCATTTGGATATTAATCCCTGCATTGGCTAAAGCCGTAAACATCTGGGCAGCAACCCCCGGTCTGCCAATCATACCTGCCCCGATAATGCTAACTTTGGCAACATGAGAATCGACGATTACGGCTTTTGCACCCAGTTCAAGCCCCCGCGTGACTAACTCGGCTAACTCAAATTCTCGCTGGGGCACAGTAAAGGCAATATCATTGACATCGCTCGGATCTTGGACTGCCTGAATAATTAAGTCAACATTAATATTTTGTAAAGCCAGAGAATGAAATAATTGGGCGGCGATACCGGGGCGATCGGGTACTTGCAATAAAGCAATTTTGACCTGATCGAGATCCACGGAAACCCCATCCACAAAGCGGTTTACCTCAAGTGCCATACGATTTTGATGTTCGCTCAGATGTCCCAAATATGGCGATTTTACAAGTGTGCCCGGGTCATCTACCCAACTGGAGCGCACAGCTAATTTCACACCAAAGTTGCGGGCGATTTCTACAGCTCTGGGGTGTAATACCTTTGCTCCCAAGCTTGCCAGCTCTAGCATCTCATCGCAGGTAATCTCGTCTAAAAGTTTGGCATTGGGCACAATGCGGGGATCGGTGGTGAGAATACCCGGTACATCCGTATAAATTTCACAGAGATCGGCGTTTAAAGCCGCCGCGATCGCCACCGCCGAAGTATCCGATCCTCCCCGTCCTAGGGTGGTAATTTCGCGTGTAGGCTGTCCTGTGGTGAGATCGCCTGCCACCCCTTGAAATCCTGCAATAATAACGACTTTTCCCTGACTGAGATATTCCTGTACCCCATCGGTTTCAACGTACAGAATACGGGCACGGGTATGACAGGGTTCGGTAACAACGCGGACTTGTGCGCCTGTAAGCGCGATCGCAGGTTGACCGATCGACTGTAATGCCATGCTTAAGAGCGCGATCGTCACCTGTTCGCCTGTAGCGAGTAGAACATCCATTTCCCGATCTAGGGCATCTCGATCCGCAGAAATATGCTCAGAGCGATCGCTGGGATCGGCAGAATTATTTTCAAGTTTGCTTGGGGTGGTTACTGCGTTAGCTAACTTAATTAAATTATCTGTACTTTTGCCCATCGCTGAGACGACAACGACGACTTGATTTCCTGCATCTACGGTTTGCTTAATGCGATCGCGTACGGCTTTAATTCTTTCGGGATCGGCGACAGAGGAACCACCATATTTCTGAACAATTAACGACATTGGTTACAAAATCTTGAAAATCAATTTAAATTTAAAAACGCGTTGCCTGCTAGCCCACTACGATCGTAATGCTGAATCAAGACTCAGAGTAAAGACCGAAGTAGATAACTAAAATCACGCAATCTCTCGATCATACAATTCTTTCGCGATCTAAGAATTGCCATTATTAAGTCCAAGGAGATGCCAGCAAAGACTTAGATTTGAGGGGATGTATGCTTTGCCTTAACTAATTTATTGATGGGGATCGGTAGACGACAAAATCTTAAAATTGTTTCTAAATTTACACGAGTGATATTATGTGATGGTGATGGAGTGATCGTGTACACAAAAAGGAAATATCTTCTATGGTCATGGGGTCTGTTTCTCCAATTGTTCTGGTCATTTTAGACGGCTGGGGATATCGGGAAGAGACGGACGGAAACGCTATTGCTGCCGCCGACACTCCAGTGATGGACAGTTTGTGGCGTAGTTATCCAAGCACTCTCCTCCAAGCTTCTGGTAAAGATGTCGGATTACCCAAAGGTCAAATGGGTAATTCTGAGGTTGGTCATTTGAATATTGGTGCAGGGCGGATCGTACCGCAGGAATTGGTGCGCATAACTGATGCTGTTGAGGATGGCAGCATTTTGGCAAACCGTGCCTTGACAAATGTTTGTGAATCAGTCAAAGCCAGTGAAGGTAAGCTTCACCTCATCGGTCTCTGCTCAGATGGTGGCGTACACTCCCATATCGATCATTTGATTGGTTTGCTGGAACTTGCCAAGGTGCATGGAATTTCCGATGTCTGTATCCATGTGATTACCGACGGTCGCGATACCCTTCCTAACTCAGGGGCAGGCTACATCAAACAACTGGTTGACTGTATTGAAAAGCAGGAAATTGGTCGAATTGTGACCATTAGCGGCCGCTACTATGCCATGGATCGCGATAAGCGCTGGGATCGCGTCCAAAAAGCTTACAAGGTGATGACCAACAACCAGATTACGGCAGAAACGACATCCCCCATTGCCCTGCTTGAAGCTACCTATGCCCAAAATATTACGGATGAATTTATTGTGCCTGTGAGACTCGCAGAAGGCGCAGTAGAGGCAGGAGATGGCGTGATCTGTTTTAATTTCAGACCCGATCGCTCGCGAGAAATAACCCAAGTATTCATGGCGGAAAACTTCTCTGGGTTTGAGCGCGAAAAAATTTCACCGCTTTATTTCGCCACCTTTACCCAATACGATGCCACCCTGCCTGTAGAAGTCGCCTTTCCGCCGCAAAATCTCGATAACATGCTCGGCAAAGTCGTCGCGGAGCATGGTTTGCTCCAGTTCCGTGCGGCTGAAACTGAGAAATATGCCCATGTCACCTACTTTTTTGATGGCGGGCAAGAGGAACCCAGCAAGGGCGACGATCGCATGATTGTCAACAGCCCCATGGTTCCTACCTATGATGAAACCCCTCCAATGTCAGCCACCGAGTTGACCGCAGTGGCGATCGATGCCATCCAAAAGCGGAAATATTCCTTGATTGTGATTAATTATGCAAACCCTGACATGGTCGGTCATACAGGTAACTTTAATGCCACGATACAGGCTATTAACCATGTCGATAAGTGTTTAGGCGAGCTGATCGAAGGGATTACCAAAGCAGGTGGTACTGCCTTAATCACAGCCGATCACGGAAATGCCGAA
Organism: Tumidithrix elongata BACA0141; assembly: GCF_036349135.1. Classification (NCBI taxonomy): domain Bacteria; kingdom Bacillati; phylum Cyanobacteriota; class Cyanophyceae; order Pseudanabaenales; family Pseudanabaenaceae; genus Tumidithrix; species Tumidithrix elongata. The sequence continues at coordinate 3,216 of NZ_JAZBJZ010000158.1, read as the reverse complement.
TGTATGTGGGACGAGCATGGCAATCCTTGGACAGCCCATACGAGCAATCCTGTGCCTTTTATTGTGGTAGAGGGCGAAGGTCTAAAGATTCCCGGTCATGGTGGTGATGTGCGACTCAGAGAGTCTGGACGACTTGCTGATATTGCCCCGACAATTTTGGATATTTTGCAAATTCCTAAACCCGAAGAAATGACGGGAGTTTCTTTGCTTGAGCCTTCAGACTATGAAGTGCGCCGCGCTAGAACCCCCGTGCGCCTTAAGGTTTAGCTTTTAGTTTTTTTGAAATCCTTACGATATTTCCACAATCACAGGTGTGTGATCGCTGGGTTGGGGTAGTTTTCTGGGTTCTATATCGATGGTGCAGGCGATCGCGCGATCGTACAAAGCCTCAGTCAAAAAGTGATAGTCAATTCGCCAACCCTGATTGCGTTGAAATCCTCCCGTCCGATAGTCCCACCAAGAGTAATGCCCTCCCGATTGGGTAAATTTACGAAAAACATCCTTAAAGCCTAAATCTAATACGGCTTGCAGGGCTTCCCGCTCGGCATCGGTTGCCATCACTTTGGTTTCGCGCTTCGCAGGATTATGAATGTCAATGTCCTCAACAGCGACGTTAAAATCTCCGCAGATTAAAATCTGGCTTGGCTCATCGTCTTGGTCTAGGAGTATTTTTAGATATTGCCGCAATGTCTCAAGCCATCTGAGTTTGTAGTCATATTTATCGCTATCAAGGGACGAACCATTGGGAACGTACATATTGACGATTCTGACCTGGTCAATTACCCCCGTAATCAACCGTCTTTGTTCGTCTAAATCGCCTAAATCGCGCTCTAAGACAGCCGTAAATCCCATTTGGACATCAGAGAGCGGTTGTCGAGAAATCATCGCCACACCGTTGTAAGACTTTTGTCCGTAGATGTAAGTGTGATAGCCTAACTCGGTAAAGGCAGCTTGAGGGAAATCAGCATCGATGACTTTAGTCTCTTGTAAGCACAGTAGATCTACTTCGGGATGAGTTTTTAACCAATTTGTCACCTGTTCTAAACGCGTCCGTACCGAATTCACATTCCAAGTTGTAATTTGCATTGAATCTCAACTCCCAATAAACTCCTAAATAAATCTTAAAAAAACCGTGTCAGTTAATCCACTCGTAAGACCATTTTTGAAATGGGCAGGAGGTAAAAGGCAACTAGTTCCTGTAATTATTCCTGAAATTCAAAAACATTTGCCCAAAGGAAGCAATAGGTATTATGAACCTTTTATTGGAGCTGGTGCAATCTTATTGACCTTGCAACCTAAAAAGGCAGTGATTAACGATACAAATGCCGAATTAATCAATTGCTATCAGGTGATCAGAGATGCAGTGGAAGATCTGATCGATTTACTAGAGGATCACAAAGCAAGAAATAGTGAAGACTACTACTACGAAATCAGAGAAAAAGATAGAGAGACGGAATACATTCATACGATTTCAAAAGAAGAAAGAGCAGCCCGAATTATTTACTTAAACAAAACCTGCTACAACGGCTTATTTCGAGTTAATTCTCAAGGGCAGTTTAACGTTCCATTTGGAAGGTATAAGAATCCGAGTATCCTCGATGAAGCGGTGCTGAGGGGGGTGAGTAATTATCTAAATCAAAATCAAGTTGAAATTCTGAACTTAGATTTCCAAGATGCAGTTTCAACTGCTAAAAAAGGAGATTTTATCTATTTCGATCCGCCTTATGACCCAGTATCAGATACGGCCTCATTTACTGGATATGATGTGAATGGATTTAACAAAAAAGAACAAGAGCGGCTTAGAGATGTTGCGAATAATCTAATCGATAGAAAATGTAAGATTTTACTTAGTAATGCTTGTACTGATTTCATCCTTGATTTGTATAACGACACGAAAAGATACAAAATCGAGAAAGTTCCAGCTAACAGAGCAATTAACTCAAATGCCCTTAAACGGGGAAAAATTGAAGAAGTGTTAATCAGAAATTATGAGTAGTTCTAAAGAGAAGACTAAAAATGATTTGGCATGGGAAGAGATTTTTAAACAATATCAGATCCTAGATAAAATTAGTAAATACCGATTTTATGAAATTGAATCTTCTCTGATTAATAACTTCAGAGAAAGTCGGCTAATGGCAAAATTCGATCATTATGTAAATCTACCTGAAATCTTTCGTGAGCATAATCTATCAATCTTGCCGATCTCTCGCTCTAGGTATGTGATTGGCAATTTTAATACACATTTTAAAGTGAAATACAATGAAGATATTGAAATTACACCCGTAGAATTTCAGCTTAATATTGAGACTTTAGACTATAACAATTTGTATTCAGAAACATCAATGCTTCATTGTGCATTTATCACAAAAATGATAGATCACTTAGTTGAAGAACAAACTTTTCAAACAGTTTCAGGAAGAATGTCTACGGATAGTTTCAGTTTCAATATTAGAAGTAGTATCGATCTCCAACCATATCAAATTGAAGTGCAAAATTCTCAATGTGAAATCGATGCGGGTTTTGAAAGTGATAATTATTTTATTCTGATTGAAGCAAAGAAAGGCAAGGTAGAAGATTTTTTAATCAGGCAGTTATATTATCCATATCGATTATGGCAATCAAAGACAAGTAAAAAAGTTTTGCCTATCTTAATGACCTATTCTTATGATATTTTCAGTTTCTTTATTTACGATTTTAATGATGAATCTGAATATAACTCGATAGAACTGGTTAAGCAAATAGATTTTCAAATTTCCCCTGAGGAAATAAATCGAGAAGATGTTTCAAATGTTTTATCTCAGATTAATCCAACACGGGAATCTCAAGATATCCCCTTTCCTCAAGCCAATGATTTTGGGAAAGTCATCGATCTTCTAGATTTACTAGTCGAAAAAGATTTAACTAAAGAAGATATCGCTGAAAATTATCAGTTTAATTTAAGGCAATCAGACTATTATGCCAATGCAGGAGCTTACATTGGGCTGATTCAGAAATACAAAAATCATATTGAAAATAAGACCTTCTTTAATTTGACCAGTGAGGCAAAAAGTCTTTTAAGAAGACGGCATAAAGCGAAATATCTAGGACTGATTGCTAAAATACTTGAAGATCAGATTTTTTATCAGGCTTTTAAGTTAACAAATGAAAAAGGTGAGGTTCCCTCGGCCAATTCAAGGATGAAATGCAACGGGGTCTGATGAAGCAAAGAATACTTCG
>NZ_JAZBJZ010000157.1:0-9331 GCF_036349135.1 Tumidithrix elongata BACA0141 | reverse complement strand
TATAACTTTGGGGGCTTTTTTTCTACCCTAAACTTCTCAAACACGCTCTTAGATATGCATACTTCGTATTGGTTGCCGTTAGGTCGGTGGTACTCGCTTTATAGGCATCATATTGCGCTTTCCCCCATTGAATCGCAGGTTTGCTAATCGCCGCCAGAACCGCAAGCACGCCTAAGGTCAAGAGAAATCCTCGACTAACTTTGGGTTTAGGTTGTGTGTTTGAGTTCTGCATGGCAAGTCAGGTTTAAGCGATCGCGGCAGGCTAATTTGTATGTAAGAGCAATTCATGAATTGTCCTTACGATTCTAGGCTATATCATAACTCATCCAATCTAACCCTTCGATCGCCTATGCAATCCTAAGTGATTGGATTCAAGACTGGATCTCTTGGGTTTTGGCTATTCGCAGCTTAGGATTCCAATCAAGACAATCTCTACCCCAAACCTTTACACTATACCAATTGGGAGCCTCTTCATTATGTGAGGAGGAATCGTCGTAGCGACAATACTCAACGCGAAATCCCATTTGCTGCCAGTTGCGCATGGGAGGAATCTCATAGGGAAACTCTCGATCGCCTATGGGTATTCCATCTTGGCAGGCAGGGCAAATGCGATCGAGCCATTTTCTGGCGATCTCATCTTCCAAATAATTTCCCTTCCCTTGAGCGTAAACTATCGCCGCAAAAGGGGATTCGCTAGTAGATTCGCTTGACTCCCGCTGATTTTGCAGCAAAAACAGATCGATTTCTGGCAACCCCTGGATCTGCTCCACATAACCCAAGAGCGCACCTTGGGGATGCAAGACATGGTAGTAGTAGGCTAAATGCCAAGAGATACGACGAACGACCTCTGGATCGCGATCGCATCCCAATGCCATGAGAACTGGTTCCATGCCATCGACTGGGCGATCGGAGAGATACATAGCAATCAAATAGGCAACATCTCTTCGTCCTAGGTCTAAACAACGCCAAGCGGCTTCAACATCTTCTAAAAAACGCATGGCAATATGGAAGCCAAGACAGTCAAAGGTGAGCGTCAAAAGAGTTGACAAAGGTTCCAAAGTTGGCGATCGCGCCAAGGTATGCCACAACCATTGATGTAAATCAAACCTGCGGTGGCGAGCGAGGAGTTTATCCTCGGCTTCGCTCAAAGCCGATAAAAATACACCTGCTATGCCGAAGCCATCGATCTCTAAGGTCTGAATGATTTCAAACATTTGGGGTAAGGGTGGTAAACGATCGCAGATCTCTTGTTCGCGTTCGTAAAGACCGTTGGTGATTTCGTTGTCTGTAAATTCGCCATTCTCTTCTTGAACAAAGTCGTGATAGGTATGGAGCTGTTTTGTGGCTTGCGTGTAAAACCAGCCGATTTTACGGGCTGCCTGGCGACGCACTTCCAAATTCTCATGCGCGAGCAAACTCAGGAGCCTATTCCCTGCCTCTCGCCAAGTCCTTTTGTCATCTTTATCCCAAATTTTAGAATCCAGAGCCATAAAATAGCTTTCTATCGAGTTACTGTAATGATCGATCGCGAAAATAATCTCCGCGACCAAAAGCCATAAGGAGAGATCCCTTTCAAGAACAAACGAACATTATCGCCATGCTTCGGACAGAGTTACAGATTTTCTCAATCGCCGTATTAAGTTCTAAAACAATTTCTTGCGATCGCAAATCAATTATTCGTATCATAGGCTACAGAAATATTTTTAATCTGATAGAGAGATTTCAGCCTCTATTAGACATATATTGTTGTAAATCCTGACATAAGGTAAAGGCAAGGTAAATAGAGATGAAAACTGCTGCTCTTAACATCAGAATGAAAAAAGCGACGGCTGGGGTTTCACGCAGTCAATATTACGATCGATCGCCCCAAGATTCAGCATGGGTGACATTGCTTGAGTTACCCGATCCTTACTGCTTTAACGAAGCCTTACTGATGTGCGAATATCCCGATGGTAAGTGGGCCGCATGGATTCCCGACTTTGGTGAAGTTACCCTGCACTCAGGTCAATTTTGCCGCGATCGCGTCTAGTTTTGGGAGTCCTTTAAGTAAAACGCAAAAAATTTTAAAACCTTAAAAAGGGCGCAGGGGGGAATATTTTTTTTAAGGTTTTTTCTCTATTCCTGTCTGGGAGAGGATTTGAGAAGGGGGCTACATGAGCCCTCTTTTTGATTTTGTAACGGGCGATCGATGTCGGCAACAAATTTTTCGATTTTGTACTGGAAATGTGTTGCTTGCTTTGGTATGATGAGTTGCTCAAATAGAGTACTCCCAAAAGGAGAGGTGGCCGAGTGGTTGAAGGCGCAGCACTGGAAATGCTGTTTAGGGGTAACTTTAACGAGGGTTCGAATCCCTCCCTCTCCGTTGACATCTAGATATGCTACATACGCCATGCTAAATGTGCTTGAGCATTTGCCCCAAGGTTTGCTAGAACTTGAGGTCACAGATTTATATAAGCTTCTAGAAACACCCACGTTAATTCACCTTGAGGGTGAGAGACAAGCACCTTTGTTTGTCTCAATTTTGCTGCATGGCAATGAAACCACAAGCTGGTTGGCAATGCGATCGCTGTTGCAACGCTATCAAGGGAAGGTCTTACCGCGATCGCTCTCCATTTTTTTTGGCAATGTGTCTGCGGCAAGGTACAGACAAAGGCATCTCGACGATCAGCCTGATTACAATCGCATTTGGCAGCCTGGCGACAGCCCCGAACAAAAAATGGCGCAGCAGGTGATCGAGTCCATGCGATCGCGGGGTGTGTTTGCCAGTATCGACGTTCATAACAACACTGGGTTAAATCCTCATTACGGTTGCATTACCAGACTCGATCGGCGATCGCTCAATTTGGCGAAATTGTTCAGTCGCACCGTCGTTTATTACACCACCCCCAAAACGGTTCAGTCCTGCGCTTTTGCGGAACTATGTCCGTCGATTGTGATCGAGTGCGGGCAACCCGATGTACCTGATGGTACTGCCCATGCCCTTGAGTATTTAGAAACCTGCTTAGCTTTAGAATCAATTTCCGATCGAGAAGTTACCGATATTGACCTGTTTCATACAGTGGCGATCGCAAAGATTCCCCCATCGGTCAGTTTTGGTTTTGCCGATCTAAATCCTCAGCATTCGACCGTGGATCTCAAGCCTCAAACTTCAAACCGAGATATTTATTTTCCTGCCGATCTAGATCGCCTCAACTTTTGCGAACTGCCTGTAGGTACAAAACTGGGAGATATTCGCGCCACTGGCGATCGCGCCTATTTAGAAGCTTGGGATGAGTCTGGGCAAGATGTCAGCGATCGCTTTTTTAGCTATGACCAAGGAGCCATCCGAACTCGCTTACCTGTAATGCCCTCTATGTTGACGTTACAGCCCCACATTATTCGCCAAGATTGCCTCTGCTATTTAATGGAACGGTTAAAAATTTAGCTCTAATCACAATCTAAATTTAGATCGGCTAAACTAAGGCGTGGCTTAAGTTTAGTAAGGCGATCGCAGCGGGAATTTCCAAAATCTAGTCATCTTTTTGTAATTGCTCAACTTAGTAAAATCAACAAAAAATGACTGTCAAAAAGTCGATTTTACCTCTATTTTATCTATATATCAGCAAATTATCGTTTGACAAATGAGAATGGTGTCATTTAGCTAGTTTTTGAGACAATTTATAGGCTGAAACCCTGATTCCTTCTAGGTTGAGCAATTACATCTTTTTTTACTGGCAGGATTGAGCGATGCAGCAGCATTGGATGTAGCTCAATTTTTGCAAGGGGTGACGCTGCTCTCGGCGCTGGCTTTCAGTCCCTACCCGCTATTGAGAATTACGAAGCGATCGTGGTTGAGTAATCTGCTAAAAAATAAGGCAAGTAGTGTGACAACGACAAAGAATATCTTCAATTTTTTTGTTTTCATTGGTTTCGGGTATGGTCAATTTCCCCCAAATTGGATATTTATCTTGTATTCCATCTTTGAACTTCACATACATAATTGAATGAGCGATATACCAGGTCATAGTAAGTTAGTTGTAGTAGTCCACTAGATTGACTGGGTTCTGTCAACACTTGCGTCAGGTAGGATCGGGGAGGGCTTTTTAGGTCTTACAGCTATTGGCGAAGTTCCAGAATTGTCATCAAAGAATCTAGATGCTCTAGATGCATTTATTGGTACAGAATGATCGGAGAAAAATAGCTTTCGAGGGAATGGAAGCCTGATGATAAAACGATCTATTAAGCCAGTAGTAACTTTAGCTAGTCTCTGCTCTGCTCCCTTTCGCGCCAATAGGAACTCAGGGTTATAGATTTCTATCTCATCCATATTCATCATATATAAGGTGCGATATTTCTCTGGAACTGGAAAAAGACAGGAAGACAGAATCATTAGTGATTCTATTTCATCGTCCGCATTTAGATTCAACTTGTGAACTTTCCCGATCACAACCCCATTGAGTGTGATAACTTCTCTGCCAATAAAACTCCGTAAATACCTTTGCTGTTCAGTGCTCATACGATTAATCCGTTACGCAAATAAATCAGACGAAAGCCGTAACATATTTAAGGGAAGAGCATGATTGCCTTGACCGATCTTAGCATACATGAAGTTTTGCTAATTACTGATATTTAAGTGTCTGCCCCTAGTCATCTGGGCAAGCACTGGGAATTGCTTCGATCGCCACAATCATTCATCAAAAATTTACAGCATGAAAAGATTTGCCCAGCGATCGCCTTGGCAAGTCCTACAGAACATCTGGTAACATCGGATATTACAGGTATCGTTTGAGATTGAATGCAGGCAGAAACTTTAGAATTGTTGGAATGGGGAAGGGTATGTCAGCACTTGGCGACATTTGCCTCGACAAAATTGGGCGCGATCGCGTCGAGCCGTCTCCCAATTCCTGATACCTACGAGCAAAGCCTAGAACTGCTGACGCAGACAAAGGAAGCCTATTTTCTCGAAACCAAATTGATTGGTGGTGTTTCCATCGAGGGTGTGCAAGATATCACCACTGCGTTATTACGAGCCGAGCGACAAGGGATTTTGTCCTCAGAGGAACTGCTGGCGATCGCTACCACCCTCGCAGGAGCCCGAAACCTACGGCGCACCTTAGACAATGCTGAGGGTTGTCCTAATTTACAAAATTTAGTCAGCGAACTTCGCACCTATCCTGAGATAGAGCAGGAAATATATAACTGTATTGACGAGAGTGGTTCCGTTTTAGATCGAGCTTCCGAGAAATTAGGGACTATTCGCCTCTCTTTACGCCAAGTGCGCGACCAGATTTATAACAGCCTACAGGGAATTATGCAACGGCGGCAAAATGCCCTGCAAGAGAATGTAATTACCCAACGCAGCGATCGCTATGTGCTGTCTGTGAAAGCGCCGCAAAAAGACCAAATCCCCGGTGTGGTGCATGACACGTCCAGTACGGGTATGACTTTATTTGTGGAACCCAACTCGATCGTTCCTTTGAATAATAAATTGCGCCAGTTGGTGCGCCAAGAACAAACGGAAATCGAAGTAATTTTGCGCCAGCTCAGCGATCGCGTCAGTGAAGTCGTAGAAGACTTACAGCGCTTATTAATTATTGTTACCAAGATTGACCTTGCGATCGCCCGCGCTCGTTATGCCTATTGGCTCGGAGCAAATCCACCCCAATGGAATTCTATTTTGAATGCCAAGGTGAATTCTGTACGGGATAGAACTGCGATTACACTGCGCCAACTGCGCCATCCTCTGTTGGTTTGGCAGCAGCACCACGAGTCAGGACGAGAAGTCGTTCCTGTGGATGTGCTGATCTCCCCAGAGATTCATGTTGTGGTGATTACAGGGCCCAATACTGGTGGTAAAACTGCCACGCTGAAAACCTTTGGCTTGGTAGCTTTGATGGCAAAGGTGGGAATGTTTATTCCTGCGAGAGAACCTGTGGAGCTGCCTTGGTTCGATTGGGTACTGGCGGATATTGGCGACGAGCAATCGCTCCAACAAAATCTTTCCACGTTTTCAGGGCATATTCGCCGCATTAGTCGCATTCTCTCAGCGATTAGTAATGATTCCCTCGTGCTTTTAGATGAAGTAGGAGCGGGGACTGACCCATCGGAAGGCAGTGCGATCGCTACGGCTTTATTAGAATATCTCGCAAATCATACGAGTTTAACCATTGCTACCACGCACTTTGGCGAACTTAAGACCTTGAAATATCAGAATCCCAAATTTGAGAATGCCTCCGTGGAATTTGATGATGCTTCTCTCGCGCCGACCTATCGATTGCTCTGGGGAATTCCTGGTCGGTCGAATGCTTTGGCGATCGCACGGCGATTGGGCTTGCCAGAAACGATCTTAGGAATGGCTCAAGGGCATGTTGGCTATGGCTCTGCTGAGTTGAATACGGTAATTTCAGAATTAGAAATTCAGCGTCGTCAGCAAAATCAAAATACTGAGGCGGCGGCTCGACTCCTGAAGGATACGGAGAAGTTACACAATGAAATTCTCGATAAATATACCCAGCTAAAATCCCATGCCCTAGAATTGCGAAATAATCAAGAGAAGGAAGTGACAGCGGCAATTATGCAGGCAAAAAAAGAAATCGCGAGGGTGATTCGCAAATTGCAACAGGGCGATCAGTCGGCACAGACAGCCCAACATGCAGAAAAACGAATGGAAGAACTCGGCAAGCGCCATCTGCCCTCGGAACAGAAATCTGCCAAAAATTCGCCAGCTACAGCCAGCGATCGCTATCTGCCCAAGGTCGGCGATCGCATTCGCATTCGCAAACTGGATAAAGTTGCTCAAGTTCTCTCGGTCTCTGCGGATTCAAGTGAAATTTCTGTGCGATTAGGAATGATGAAAATGAATGTCAATGTATCGGATATCGAGAAAATCTGAATCCCTTTGTCTGCATTTTGTAGGAGTTCTAATGCCACGAGCCAGAATATGACTGTATAATTTATTTTACGCTTGATAATTCACTTTACGCTTGATAAAGCTATGGTCAACCTCAGCTATCAGCAAAATCGCGCCCTGCCAACTGCCGAGCAACTGTCCTGCTCTGATGAAACCCCTGTGGACAATCAGCTTCAAAACGACATTCCTAACCTGTTGCTATTCCTGCTGTCATTTATCTGGGCAAAGCGCGATGACTGGTACTTTGGTATAGACATGGCGGTTTACTACAATCCTGATGAGCCTGCAATCGTTCCTGATGGCTTTTTAGCAGTGGGCGTTAAACGCGATACAGGTGAAAGAGGCAGGCTAAGCTATGTTTTATGGGAAGAGAACTACATTACGCCAGTAATAGCTTTAGAGGTGGTTTCAGAGAAATATAATGGTGAATATGAGGGTAAACTTGAAGATTATCAAGCTCTAGGTATTCTCTATTATGCTATCTATAATCCACTGAGCGGTAGAAGAGGACGGCACAAATATAGAGATAGATTGGAAGTCTATAAACTGATATCGGGTGAGTATAAGCTCATTTCTCTTAATGTTATCCAAAAGGACAGTAAAGCTTTTGTGTGGATGCCAGAGTTAGATTTGGGTTTGGGTTATGAGAACGGCGAGCATCTTGGTTGGCAAAGGGAATGGCTGTATTGGTATGACAAGAATGGCGATCGCTATTTGTCGGAAGCAGAACAGGAACGCCAAGCGAAGTTAGTGGCTGAAGCGATCGCCGAAAAAGAACGGATGCAAAAAGAGAACTTAGCTGCACGCCTACGTGCTCTTGGAGTCGATCTTAATGAAATTTAGAGTTTGAAAGGGGAAAGCTTTGCACATATCACTTAGTGCTTTTATCAATTACCTAGGTCGTGATAGACTTTTTTCATGTTCTTAATGGCAGGGATAAGTTTTTTCTATAAAAAATCCTATGATGATTAATAATCGCTATAACATTCTTGAGGTTTTAGGTGAAGGATCTTTCGGTAAAACATTCTTAGCAGAAGATATTCAGATGCCCTCCAAGCGTCGTTGTGTAGTCAAGCAACTGAAGCTATTTGAAAATGAAAACGAATGGATGGCAAATCAAAAGCGAGAACGGTTTCAGAAAGAGGCAAAAATCTTAGAGGATTTAGGCAAAGCTAGCAATCATCGCATCCCTGAACTCTACGGACATTTTGCAGAGGGAAATCAGTTTTATTTAGTGCAAGAGTTTATAGAACCCATTTGAGATCTAATCTAGGAGACAGAAGCCTTGTAGCTAGCTGGGTTTCTCTGTTTTCTGGCAGAAAACGGCTTTCTTTAGCTGCCTCTATCGTAGATCGCTGAATGACGGCTTGCTGCAAAGCTAAGTATCACAGGAAAAGATACCAAATGGGTTCTATAGCGAAAGCTAAGACAAGTGTGGAACAAGAGCCAATTAACGCCCCTTGCCATGTAGCAAGGTTTAAGGGGAGTCTTTGAGACATAGCTGCTAGTTTAGTAAATCTATTCGATTACTTAATTTTATCCGAAAGTGTCAAAATCCAGTACTAACAATCTCAGAATATACTCCTCAATCTTGAGTGGGAATTCCAAGTATTGGGGCCAATAAAGATGAACGTGAATGTATCGGACATCGAGAAAATTTCGTAAGTTGAAGCACGATCATCGTATCAATTCTTCAATCTCTTATTTGCGCTTACCCACGATCGCACGTTTCGGATCGAAGCGATATCGTCGAGGATGTCAGCCTGCTGTAGCCATTCAGTCAACACTAAGCTAGAGATCGGAGGAAATGTGGGACTTGACTCGCATTCTAAGTACTTGCCATTTTGCAGTTGATAGATGGTTACACCTCGACTGCGCGTATATCGCCATAGTTCGCCAACTCCTAAACGAGCGTAAATGCTAAATTTGCGACTAGAGCCACTTGAGAGATCTATCTCAATCGCTAAATCGGGAGGAGGATCGATCGCTAAGTCAATTTCCACCCCACGCAATTTTGAAAAACTTTGGATATAAAAGCAAGAATCAGGCTCTGCCCCGACTTCAAGATCTTCGCGATCTAACGTCATGGAACCATATCCCCGAAGGCTGTAGTTATATTCTTCTACTAAAACGCGCAAAATCGCTTCTAAGAGGCGACTAAAAAACTCATGTAGACCTGAAGGCATGACTATCTCCAACACACCGCGATCGTAAGAAATGAGCGAAGCTCGATTATTTCCTAACTCGGTCAGAAGTGATCGATAGGTTTGCCAACTTACAGGTTGCAACACAATCGTTTGTGTTTCAGATTGCAAGGATGTTTTGACTGGCGAAGTAAACATCTCTACCTCTTAGCTGCTTTTCTCTGTTGACTTCTATTGTACAGCACTTAAGGGCATCTCTAAAAATACAAACAAGAGTAGGAAGGGATTTGAGGAAAAT
>NZ_JAZBJZ010000156.1:7524-9448 GCF_036349135.1 Tumidithrix elongata BACA0141 | reverse complement strand
TATCTCCTTTTCTCTCTCATTTTACATAAATATTTCTTCCGCGTAAGGTGAGTTACATAACAAAACCACAGCGTAGGCGGCAATACCTTCTTGTTGCCCCACGGCATCTAAGCCTTCATTGGTTGTTGCCTTGACACTCACCCGATCGCTGTCTAGACCCAGTACTTCAGCAAGGCGATCGCGCATGGTTTTAATATGGGGCTTTAGTTTGGGCTTTTCGGCAATCACCACCGCATCCAAATTGCCAATTGTCCAGCCCTGCGCTTGAATGAGTTGGTAAACCTGCTGTAACAGCACAATGCTATCTGCCCCAGCCCACTTGGGATCGGTGGGGGGGAAATAATGACCAATATCGCCAAGGGCAAGTGCGCCCAGCATGGCATCCATAATCGCATGGGTCAACACATCAGCATCGCTGTGTCCGAGCAGCCCTTTATCGTGGGGAATGGCGATCCCGCCTAAAATTAGGGGGCGATCGCTAACCAAGCGGTGAATGTCATAGCCGTTACCAATGCGTATATTCATGGCTCAAAAGAAAAAATAACCTAGGTGTCCTAAGTGACAAGCATCAGAGATATTATAGGGGCAAGGGATCGGAAGCATGACTAAATGAATAGCAGTAATTCTGGTAGTGGTTCTAGTTATAGATCTAGTTATAAGTCTAGCTACAAGCCTGGCTATATTTCTGGAGCTACTTCTAGTGATGAGTTAAATCGTGCAGATGAAATCGAGCCGATTTTTTTAGAAGGAACTGTGATGGTAGTGGATGATAACCCTACCAATCTCGGTGTTTTGGTCAATTTACTCAGAGAAACGGGGCTCAAGGTTTTAGTTGCTACGGATGGTGAGGCGGCGATCGAGCAAATTCAATATGTTCACCCCGATCTGATTTTGCTGGATGTGATGATGCCCGGCATTGATGGCTTTGAGGTCTGCGGACTCCTAAAAAGCAAAGTGGGTACGCAGGATATTCCCATCATTTTTATGACGGCTCTATCCGAAACGATCGATAAGATCAAAGGCTTCAATATGGGAGCTGTAGACTATATCACCAAACCATTTGAGCAGGAAGAAGTTTTGGTGAGGATCAAAACTCACCTCACGATTCAAAATTTACGGAAGACACTCCAAGCACAAAATCAGTCTCTACAACAGGAAATCATCGATCGCAAACGGGCTGAAGAAGCTTTAAAGATATTTTTGCACGCAGTCTCTCACGATCTGCGCAATCCTGTCACAGGCATGACGATGGTATTAAACAATTTGCTCGACACCGAAAAGTCAGAAGTGAGCTTGCCGCGCTCAACCCTAGTTCGCATGTCTCAAAGTAGCGAGCGACAACTAGGTCTGATTAATTCGCTCTTAGAATCACATGTCAATGACGTGCAAGGATTGATTCTGCATCGAAAACCTTGGAGTCTATTAGAAATTTTAGACGGTGCAATTCACGATCTGAAGCCGTTGCTGCAAAAAGAAGAAGCGATCGTGATGAATCAAGTGTCACTCGATTTACCCCTAGTAGATGTAGATGGAAACCAAGTCTGTCGGGTTTTTCAGAACTTAATTAGTAACGCAATTAAGCATAACCCTCCTAACTTGCAACTCGCCATCTATGCCCAAGCGATTCTCAACGAGACGACTAAAGTCGCTTCTGAAGACAGCACAGAATCTGAACCATCGGTTTTTACCCCTTATATTCATTGTGTTGTAGAAGATCGTGGTGTTGGGATGTCTCCCGAGCAATGCGATCATTTGTTTGAACTCTATGTGCAAGGAAAACAAAGTCGGCGATCGCTTGGTCTAGGACTGGGGCTATATCTCTGTCGTCAAATTATTACTGCCCACGGTGGCGAAATTGGTGTAGAGAGTACACTTGGTTCTGGCTCTAAGTTTTGGTTTACCTTGCCAATAGCTCTTTAGGGTG
>NZ_JAZBJZ010000156.1:0-7424 GCF_036349135.1 Tumidithrix elongata BACA0141 | reverse complement strand
GTCAGTGGTCAGTGGTCAGTGGTCAGTGGTCAGTGGTCAGTGGTCAGTGGTCAGTGGTCAGTTCAAATGTTAATTCCCATAAATGTCGCTAACCAATTACTCTTTTACCGATAACCGATAACCTTTTACCGATAACTCATAACCCTTTATCTCTATGCCCCAAACGATCGCTGATATCAATGCCAAGATTGTCGCACAGACTGCCAAAGTGCTCACGGCTACCGAACTTAAAGCCCTCGTTGCCGAGGTTGGGGTCAAACAAGCTGCCAAACAAGTCGATGTGATTACCACGGGTACGTTTGAACCGATGGAATCTTCGGGAGCGATCCTCAACTTAGGGCATACCGATCCACCGATTAAAATTCGCTCTTGCTGGATTGATGGGGTTCCTGCCTACGCTGGGTTTGGTGCAGTCGATCTATATTTAGGCGCAACCCAAGAAGCCGATCTAAGTGATGATGTCGCACTCAATCGTGGAGGTGGTCATGCGATCGCCGATCTAATCGCTGGCAAAGAAGTATCGCTGCGAGCGATCGGGCATCCCAATGACTGCTATCCCAAAGCCTCATTTGAGACCACCATTACCAAGGATAGTATTAACCAGTTCTATTTATTTAACCCACGCAATCTCTACCAAAACTTTATCGTGGGAGTGAATGGTGGCGAAAATACGCTTTATACCTACTTAGGCCCCTTACAACCCCGTTTAGCCAATGCGGTTTACTCCAATCCTGGGGCAATCTCTCCACTGTGGAACGACCCCGATCTTCAGCTCATTGGCATTGGCACAAAAATCTTTATGGGCGGTGGAATTGGTTATATTGCTTGGGAAGGAACGCAACATTTCCCTTTACAAAAACGTCTGGAAAATCGCACGCCAATTGGGCCCGCTGCTACCCTAGCGCTGATTGGTGATGCCAAACAAATGACTGCGGAATGGGTGAGAGGCTGCTATTTCCGCAATTATGGGGCTTCGCTCATGTTGGGTGTGGGTGTGCCGCTTCCCGTAATTGATGCGGAGGTAGTGGCGAGAGCGGCGGTCATGGATGACCATCTGGTTGCACCCGTGATTGATTTCTCCATCCCCAGAAGGGTGCGCCCTACCTTTGGCTCGGTCAGCTACGCCCAACTCAAATCAGGTAAGATTACGATTGAGGGAACGACCGTCAAAACCGCTCCTCTCGCCAGTATTTACTTATCCGAAAAAGTGGCTACCACCTTGAAGGATTGGATTATCGCAGGAAAATTTACACTGACTGAACCTGTGGCGTTATTGCCCAGCGATCGCACCTTTGTCCCTCAAGATACGCGAGGCTTTTAACATGAAAACACACACAAATCTGGGAATACGCTCGATCTCTTGCGTTTTGTCGCTGACTTTAAGTTCTTTGGGTTCTTTAGTTTTTTTGATATGGGGGGCGGCTTTTAGCTCCCCAGCGATCGCGCAGACGGATGTGAAGCCAGAAATCCCAACAAAACCCACAGAAAAACCCACAGAGAAAACCACATTTAAAGATTGGTGCAACGATCGCAAAAATCTCTCGGTGGAAACTTGGAATACGGTCTATGCCGTCTTAAAGGTGCTGGAAGCCACCAGTTGCATTCAAGCTGAGCAAAAGCTATCAATCCGCACAGAGCTAAATCTCAGTGCCAGCCGCATCACAGATTTACGACCTCTGCAAAGTCTGACCAATCTCACTTATCTCGATCTAAATCGCAACCAAATTAGCGATCTAAAACCTCTACAAAATCTCACTAAACTCACAAGTCTCGACCTTAGCTTTAATAAAATTAGCGATCTGAGTCCCTTACAAAATCTCACTGCGCTCACCTCACTAAAGCTCGAGAGCAATCAAATCTACGATCTATTTCCCTTGCCTAGTCTGACAAATCTTACCGAACTCAATCTCGATATTAACCAAGTCATCGATTTGGCTTCGTTGCAGAGTTTGGTAAATTTAAAGAAACTCAGTCTTGCCAAAAATCAAATTAGCGATCTGAGTTCTCTCCAAGGTTTAACGAAGCTAAACATGCTTCAACTCAGTTCCAATCGCATTACTGATGTCAGTCCTCTACAAAGTTTAACTGAGTTAACCACACTCTCTGCGATCGGAAATCGCATTTCCGATATTACTCCTCTACAAAACCTAACAAAGCTTACAAGTTTGCACCTCAGCTTTAACAAGATTCGCGATGTTAGTGCGTTAGAGAACCTGTCAGAACTGACTGGACTGAGCCTGAATAACAATAGCATTCAAGATATCAGTCCTTTAAGTAAGTTGACGAAGTTGACAGGACTGCAAATCAATCAAAACCAAATTCAAGACCTTTCACCGTTAGAAAACGCCACGGCATTAGTTAGCTTAGATGCCAGTGGCAATCAGGTTTCCAGTCTCAGCCCTCTGACCAATTTAACCAAGCTCACCAACCTCAATCTGAGAAACAATAGAATTACAGATATCTCTGCCTTATCGGGTCTAAGTGCGCTGAATGCGCTCTATCTAAGCGGGAATATAGTTCCCGATCTTGGAGCTGTCAGCAATCTCTCTAAGCTAACTACCGTAGAACTGACCAATAGCCCCGACTCAATTCCAATTTGTCCATTTAAACCAGAGTCAATCTGTCGCTTTTAATTAGGGAGCAAAGGGTTCGATCCCCTACCCGATAGAGAATCCCCCTTGCAAAATCGAGAAAGGTGAATTCTCCCCCCTTTTGTAAGGAAAGCTAGGGGAGAGAATCGGCATGTATTGGGTTTCAGGTTTTCCTTGTTCGGGCTGACATGAGTTTAGTTAGTGTAGTCCTGTAAAGCCCTCACCGTCAGTGTGTCATTTTGTAAGGAACGAATCGCCGCGATCGCAGCTTTTGCCCCAGCAAGGGTCGTAATCACAGGAATTTTATAGGCAAGCGCACTGCGACGAATTAACTTACCATCCACCTTCGCTTCCTCACCACTGGGAGAATTGATGATTAGCTGAATCTGGCTATTTTTAATGGCATCTCCAACGTGAGGACGACCTTCGTGCACTTTGAGAATTAGTTTGCACTCGATGTCACTGCGACGCAGAATTTTATAGGTTCCCTCGGTGGCGATTACCTTAAAGCCAAGCTCGATAAAGCCTTCGGCAACAGAAGTGATACCTGTTTTATCGCGATCGTTGACCGAGATAAACACCGTTCCTGTCAGCGGCAGCTTCTCACCTGCGGCGATTTGAGCTTTGGCAAAGGCACGTCCAAATTCCAAGTCGATGCCCATGACTTCGCCAGTGGAACGCATCTCAGGGCCTAAAATCGTGTCAGTACCCGCAAATTTTGCAAACGGTAGAACTGCTTCCTTAATTGAAATATGTTTGGGAATTACTTCCTTCGTAAATCCCAATTCTGCAAGCGTTGCACCAGCCATGATTTGGGAGGCATAGCTGACCAGAGGTACGCTCGTTGCTTTACTGACATAGGGAACTGTTCGGGAAGCGCGAGGATTTGCCTCTAAAATAAATACCTTTTCCTGTTTGGAATTGTTGATACTCACCTGCACGGCATACTGAATATTCATCAAGCCGATTACCTTCAATCGTTTTGCCAGCTTGACCGTCCATTCGCGAATGGTGGTCAGGACAGTATCAGAGAGAGAGAAGGTGGGAATCGAGCAGGCGGAGTCACCCGAGTGAATGCCAGCTTCTTCGATATGTTCCATAATGCCGCCGATGACAACATTGCCCGAAGCATCCGCGATCGCATCGACATCCACCTCGATCGCCCCTTCGAGGAACTGATCGATCAAAATAGGATGCTCTGGCTCGATCAAGATTGCTTTGGACATGTAGCTTTCCAGTTCGTGATCGGAGTAGACCACTTCCATACCACGTCCACCGAGAACATAGCTAGGACGCACGACCACAGGATATCCAACTCTTTTAGCAACCACGAGCGCTTCTTCGTAGGAACGCGCCAAGCCATTATTGGGCTGTAAAATCCCCAATTCCTGACAAATTGCCTCAAATCGCTCCCGATCTTCGGCGGCGTCAATCGAATCTGGCGAAGTTCCCCAAATCTTTGTCTGAACCTTTGATTCGGAGCTGTTGAGGAATTTCTGTAAGGGCACGGCAAGCTTTAACGGCGTTTGTCCGCCAAATTGAATGATTACGCCTTCAGGATTTTCGGCTTCGATGATATTCAGCACATCCTCACGGGTGAGCGGCTCAAAATAAAGGCGATCGCTGGTATCGTAATCGGTAGAAACTGTCTCAGGGTTGGAGTTGACCATGATCGTCTCAAAGCCCTGCGCCCTTAATGAATAGCTGGTGTGACAACAACAGTAGTCAAATTCGATGCCTTGACCGATGCGATTGGGGCCACCACCGAGAATCATCACCTTACGGCGCGTCGAGGGCAAGATTTCGGACTCTTGATCGTAGGTGGAGTAGTGATAGGGTGTGAGGGCTTCAAACTCAGCCGCACAGGTATCCACAGTCTTGTAAACGGGAATAATGCCTAAGGACTTGCGATAGGTTCGCACTTCGTCCTCGGTTGAGCCTGTGAGGTAGGCAAGTTGGCGATCGCTAAAGCCCAGTTGCTTAATTTCGCGCATTTCTGCCTGCGGGATCGCGCTGAGCTTGCGCCCCTTAACGGCTAGCTCTATATCGACGATTTCGCGCATTTTTTGCAAAAACCAAGGATCGATATGGGTGAGATCGGCGATCGCTTTCACCGACAAGCCAGACAAAAAGCCGTGGCGTACTGAAAAAATCCGATCGGGGTTAGGCGTGCGCAAACTCGATTTGATATGTTCTAGGGTCGGCATTTCTTCATCGCGATCGGCCCCAAAGCCAAACCGCCCAACTTCCAGCGATCGCAGGGCTTTTTGAAATGACTCTTGGAAAGTACGACCGATCGACATCGCTTCGCCCACCGACTTCATTTGGGTGGTCAGAGTCGGTTCGGAGCCGGGGAATTTCTCAAAGGCAAACCGAGGAATTTTAGTGACCACATAGTCAATGGTCGGCTCAAAGCTAGCTGGAGTCTTTTTGGTGATGTCATTGGGAATTTCATCGAGCGTATAGCCCACGGCTAATTTGGCGGCAAATTTCGCGATCGGAAATCCCGTAGCTTTTGAGGCTAGTGCCGAACTGCGGGAAACGCGGGGATTCATCTCAATTACGACCACATCACCATTTTCGGGATTGATCGCAAATTGAATATTCGAGCCGCCCGTCTCTACGCCAATTTCACGAATGATCTTGATCGAATAGTCTCGCAAACGTTGATATTCTTTATCTGTCAGGGTTTGGGCGGGTGCAACCGTAATCGAGTCCCCCGTGTGAATGCCCATGGGATCGATGTTTTCAATGCTACAAATAATTACGACATTATCGGCAAGATCGCGCATTACCTCTAGCTCGTACTCTTTCCAGCCAATCAATGATTGCTCGATCAAAATTTGCGAATTGGGGCTAGCCTCTAAACCCGAGTCGGCAATGAACTCAAATTCTTCTTGGTTGTAGGCAATGCCCCCACCTGTACCACCCATCGTAAACGCGGGACGAATGATTAAGGGGTAACTGCCAATCTGATGGGCAATGTCTCTGGCTTCTGCCATTGTGTTCGCCAGACCAGAAGGGCAAACCGCGACGCCGATCCGTGCCATTGCCTCTTTAAATAATTTGCGATCTTCTGCCATTTCGATCGCGGGTAACTTAGCACCAATCAACTCGACGCCATATTTTTCTAGGACTCCCATTTTGGCGAGGGCGACGGCGGTGTTGAGGGCAGTTTGTCCGCCCATTGTTGGCAAAATGGCGTCGGGACGCTCTTTTTCGATAATCTGAGCCACAATTTCGGGGGTGATCGGCTCGATATAGGTGCGATCGGCGGTAGCGGGGTCAGTCATGATTGTGGCGGGGTTGGAGTTAACCAAAATCACGTAGTAACCCTCGTCACGCAAAACTTTACAGGCTTGAGTGCCAGAATAGTCAAACTCACAGGCTTGTCCAATCACAATCGGACCAGCCCCAATCAGCAAAATCTTGTGTATGTCGTTACGGCGGGGCATAAAATCTCGTTATATTGGGGTAACTCGCACTTCATTTTATAGCCTCATCGCGATTGTGCAATATGTAGCCCATGATGCTAAATCTGTAGTTATCGGTTTTGGTGACCTCCAAAGCAGGGCAAAACAAGTTTGTCTGTATGTGTGATAATGGTGGGAAATGCCCCAATCTTTAGTGTCCTAATCCTTCATGAAATTTGAGTGGGATGAAGCGAAAAATCTTGAAAACATTCGTAAACATGAGATTGATTTTGCCGATGTCCCCCCAATGTTTGATGATGAAATTCTAATCGATCTGGACGATCGTTTTGATTATGGCGAAGATCGTTGGGTTGGAATCGGGTTTCTCGGTTCTGGGATAGCGGTTGTAGTCTGGACAGAACGCAAAGAAAATATTACCCGAATCATTTCAGCACGAAGAGCTAACCGATATGAGCAGAAGCGATTTGAACAGTACCTCTCGTACTAATTGGGCTGCCTTAGAGTCAAGGTCAGAAGAGAATATCGACTACTCAGATATTCCACCTCTGACAGATGAGTTTTTTGCACGGGCAACGTTGCGTATTCCAGCAGAAAGAGCGCACAACCTAGTTCAGCTCGATCCAGATGTAAAGCAGTGGTTTCAGGCGCAGGGTGAATCGTATAAAACGCTAATCAATGATGTTTTACGTCAATACATAGAGAACAACAAATCTCAGCGATCGGCATAAACCTGTATTGCAGCGATCGCACTCAATACTTTTACCATCGCATACCCATATTTAATTTAGTGAAGGATAACTGGAGTTTTCTTGAAGTCTGGGGCGATCCCATGCAGTCGCCTCCTTATGTTTTGCTGCTGTTAGGTGATAAAACTGGAAGTTGTCATATCTTTGACCCTGCTGACGGTTACAGACTTATCAAAAACTGCGGTCATTATAAGGAAGCCCAAATTTGGCTGTTAGAAGATGAATACGAACCACTTGAAGGAATACTCGCAGGTACTGAGATTCATGGAAGTATATCGTAATCATTAGCTAAAAAAGATGGATGCTTATGTCCATATCGCAACTGTACGAACACCAACCCAATCACCATCTGAGGTTTGCCCAACATCGTAAAGGTAGTAAACAGACATGCATCCAACCACATATTCTCGTAGATTGCTCAGATTATTGACTAGGAAATCATCTATCGGTTTTAACTTTATATAATGACTGGCTTCTTTGGGATTTCCTTCATAATGCTCCGCTTCTTTACTAAATTTTTGAAATGGGCAAGTGCGAACAAATCCTACAGCCTCTAACAATGAAGTCAATACGAACTCTTTGCTCGCAGATGCTGACATAACCTACATTATTCATGAGAACCCAAAAGAGAATAAAAATCAAGAAAAAAGGAA
>NZ_JAZBJZ010000155.1:0-9795 GCF_036349135.1 Tumidithrix elongata BACA0141 | reverse complement strand
ATGATTCAAATCCTCCTAAAACGTCTTGCTTAACTTCTCAAACACTCTCTTAGTATAGACATCATTTCCTTCCCAAACAAAAAATAGAACTGCCCTCCTAGGAGAGCAGTTCTATTTTTTGATCTCATGCTTTAATCACGCTTTCCTAAAGCGTTCAGATCGACAGGTAGCAGAATTTCAAACTCAGTGCCAATGGTTAAGAGAGAACCAGCATAATAAGGCGATCGCAGGTTGAGTTTGCCTTGATGTTTCTCGGTGACGATCTGATGGCATATGGTTAAGCCCAACCCTGTTCCCCTGCCTGAACCCTTTGTCGTAAAAAAAGTCTCAAAAATTTGCGCTTGAATTTCCTTGGGAATGCCAGGTCCATTGTCAGAAATCTTAACGGATACCCATTGAGCGATTGTCTTACTAGAATCAGTCTCTGAACTCTGTCCCAAGATGCCAAGGGATGTTGATATTTCGATTTGTGGATGCCAAGGTTCAGATTCTAAAACAGAAGTGGAACTTCCTTTCTCACCAGAAACTTGCATCGTGCTGCTATGCGTTAAAAAATCAGTCGTAGCCACGGATGATTTTGCTGTAAACTCCAAAAGGGCATCGGTAGCATTCCCAATTAGGTTTAAAAACACCTGCATGAGCTGACCTTGGAAACCCTGAATCAAGGGAAGTTTACCAAAGTTCTTAATCACCCGAATATTTGTCAGACGCGTGTCTAAAATTATTAAACTGTTCTCAATACAGGCATTGACATCGGTATCGCTCGGCAACATTTGCTCATCCATACGCGAAAAGCTTTGTAAACCAGACACCAGACGCATCAATTGTTCGCTACCAAATCGAATACCTTTAATTACTTTGGGAAGATCTTCCTTGATAAATCCATAGTTCGCTTCTTCTTTAAGCTCGGTAATTTTTTGGGAAGGTTGAGGTAGTGCATTTTCATAGGCAGCTAATAGCTGGATAAGCTGCTCAGTATAGGTTGACAAGTAGTCTATGTTGCTATAAATAAAATTGACTGGTGTACGCACATCATGGGAAATCTCAGCGACCATCTGTCCCAAACTTGCCATTTTCTCCGTTTGAATCATCCGATCTTGGGTTTGCTCGCGGAGCAATTGGGTCGCTAATTCGTGAATTTGTGACTGGGTTAAAAACAAGTCATGCACATCGAGTAGTTTGTGAACGCCTCCTTCCAGTCGAACCACGATGGGCTCATAGATCACATGTTGCGGTCTTTGCAAACAACTCTGCATTGCCATTACAACCGATATGTTACCATCCAAAACTAAGAACTCTGGATTGAGTTGTTCGAATAGAACTTTGATTGGGCGCTTATTGTATAGTTCCAGACCATAGGGGCGACTCAAAAACTCTAAAAACCGCTTCCGAGAAATCATACCTACGTAGATACCGCGATTGAGGATGATTGCCCCAGGTAAACGGGGGTTTTCTTGAAAAACTTTTCTTAAAGCTAAACCGAGGCTATCAAGTTCGATCGCAAAGTCATAAAGCCTCATGTCTTGAATGGTCAGATCCAAGGAAACATGATGGTTTAAGGAAGTGGAAACGGCAGGGCTATGGGTATCTCCCTTTGAGCCACTAGACATGACCATGAGGGGAATGAGAGCCATTTTACGTGCTAAGTCATCTGTAGCAGATTTTCTAATACTCTTTCGCTCATCTGCCTCAGTTTGTGGTTTTACTGCGAGATCGATTGGCTCGGGATGCCCCATTAGCTTGTCTAAGGGTGCTTTTAAAAACTGGCATCCTAGAAAACCAGAGATTTTGCTGACTAGATCGATTAGGTTCTGTTTGTCGAGTCTGGGTAAAAGGTCAGAGGCTCCCTGCCGAATCGCCCACCGTTGCTCAACTTGCCGAATTTGAGTTTGTCGGGGGTTAGTTAAAATTACTTTTGTCTCTGGATGAAATTCCGAACACCAACGACATAGAGGACTTGCCAAGAGTGCTGAGGAACCTGCACTGCGCAGCCCAATATCTGCAACGATCGCATCGGGCAATTTCTTCCCTTCACGATGCATCTGCTCAATCAAGTTCAAAATATCAGTATTTGGAGATTTCCACGTCACGTCGAATTGCTGTGATGTGAGAACTGCCTGCCACAGTTTTCCCTGTTCTTCAGATAACTGAACCAACAAAATACTTTTTTTCACTGGTGCTAGCCCCTGAGACAGATCTTTCAATCTTTATATTGGTAGGGTCTGTAAGGAAATGCAACCTATAAACAATAACCAAGAGTTAATCAAACGTTAACCTTCTGCCGTCAAAGTTGTGATTCGCATTCAAGATTTGGTAGTTCAATACTCAACCATTCGCTAATTTTGGGAGAGTGGAAAGTACTGATCGACTAGTTTGCGCTTTTGAACTCTTTGAGATTCTGCCAGCATCATTTCTCCAAAGGTTTTTAGGGTGTGGAAACTAAAGTCAGGCTTGCGAAACTCTGGAAGTGGCTCTGTGCTATTAACGATGCGTAAAGATAGATTTTCTAGCCCTACTTGGTGAATAAACTGTCGCACCTGTTCGTCATAGAGGCGCGATCGCAGGGAGCTAAAGAAATCAATCGATTGCTGGGGAAATAGATCGACAAGGGTTCCAATTTCTCGGTGAGTTAATCCATCGGCAGCAAAGATACCGCTCACAATCCCAACGCGATCGTCGCGATCGGGCTCCCAATAAAATTTTTCCATGCGTCCATCACGAACTAAGGGGGCATAGAGTGTAGAAAAGTCGTTTCCAGTAACAACGATCGGGACGCGCCGAATTGGATTCATGTCATAGCTACCAGGTAGCTGCACGCTGGTGGGATTGTCGGCAATATTCATCAACGTAGCATTGACCAATTGCGTATTCACTGTGTACTGGGTAGTGTTATCTACCCGCCCTGCACCTGCATCGAGGTCGTTGATCAGGAGTACGCACATTCTGCCCCGTACTTTAATTAACTCGGCAGCTTCACGATAGCGCAGTCTAATCAGTCGGGCAGGATCCCCAGCATCTGGGCTCTCTAACTCCCCTCCAGACATGCGTACAGGTATAATGCCCATGCGCTCGAGTACAAGCTCACATTGAAATGATTTCCCTTCCCCTTTATTCCCATGTACGCCCAAAATTAGCGGGACAGATACACCCGCCAAATTCATGAAATTTTTGGTAATATGAACGGCAAGCTTGTCTAAAAACTTTGGGGCAATGTAATAGGTCATAGAAATTAGGTAAATCTGGATTCGTTAGAGAGGATGGTGCTCATCTATCCTAATACGCATTAGAGCGCTCGACACGCAAACAAGAGGAGGAAATCAAGTATTGGCAAAGTAGCGATCGCGTCCCTGTTGTTTTGCCTGATATAATGCCCAATCTGCCTGACCAATCAATATATCTGGCTGAGTTTCTATCGAGGGGATGAGTGAGGCAATTCCTAGGCTAACCGTGACAACTGACTTTACATCCGATCTCTCGTGAGGAATTGCTAGAGCTTGAATCATATGCTGAATGTTAACGGCTACTGAGATTGCTCCTTCTAAACTAGTATTGGGAAGAAGTACGACAAATTCCTCACCACCGTAGCGAGCCACTAAATCGGAAGCCCGATTAACAGATGCACGCGCTGCCTGTGCCACCTTAATTAGGCAATCATCTCCAGCAAGATGTCCGTAAAAGTCATTGTATCGTTTGAATGAATCGAGATCGAAGAGAATTAAAGAAAGCGCTTGTTGCTCTCGGGCTAAACGTTTCCATTCCTCTTGTAATCTAGCATCAAAGCAGCGACGGTTAGCCACCTTTGTCAATCCATCAAAATTCACCAAAGCTTCAAGCTGCTGATTGGCAGATTGTAGAGCCAGTTCGATCTGTTTGCGAACGGTAATATCTCGAACTGTTATCGCCAGCCCATCTTCCAACTTTACAGCGACAAATTGATACCAGCAAGAGTCTTGCCATGGGTAATAAAAATCTCTTTCTAGCGGTTGTCCTGTTTCAACAATTGCCACAAAGAGATCGAAGAGTTGTGGATCGAGAAGCGTAAATAAATTTCTTGGAACCAGCTCACCAATTAAATCTTCGCAACGGCGTTCAAAGGTTCTAGCAAGAATTTGATTGCTCATAAGGCAACAGAAATTTTCGATCTTGCCCGTCGCAGAGTCACGAATCGCTTTTAGGGCAACGATGCCATCTAGCGAACTATCTAAAATACTCGCAAGTAGCGACCTAGACTGGTAAAGGATCTCTTCTGCTTCCCTACGCTTGTCAATTTCTTCTTGTAGTTTAATGGTTCTATCTTCTACTCGCTTTTCTAGTTCACGATTAATTGATTCTAATGCGGTGTAAGCCTTGTACGATCGCAGCGCCGTAATAATCGTGGTGAATAGTTTTTGCGAAGTAAATTCTGTCTTAGCTTTATAGTCGTCAATATCGTAATCGACGATCGCTTGCCGTTCGGGGAATTGTCCTGGCTGCCCCGTGCGTAAAATAATCCGAATGGCTCGATTTTGTAGCGTTTCACGAATATATTTTGCTGTTAATAAACCCGCGTCTTCAGATTCCATAATGACATCGAGCAAAGTAACCGCAACATCAGGATGTTCTTCCATAATTTGGCGAGCATCTGTGCCAGAGTAGGCACTTAGAAATTTTAGTCTTTTGTTATCAAAGATAAAATCTTCTAGAGCAAGTCGCGTAATGCTGTGAATTTCCGTTTCGTCATCGACGATCAGAACTTTCCAAGACTCCAAATTTTGGGATGAGGTCTCATCAACTTCATCAGCAAATTCAAGGGTATCTGTAGTCATTGGCTCATCATTAATCATCGAAACCATGAAAAAGCTTTAGGATGTAAATGGGTAGGTGGTTCAAATATGTGGGCTTTTGGCTGACATAGCTAGAAGTAGA
Source organism: Tumidithrix elongata BACA0141 (assembly GCF_036349135.1). Lineage (NCBI taxonomy): Bacteria > Bacillati > Cyanobacteriota > Cyanophyceae > Pseudanabaenales > Pseudanabaenaceae > Tumidithrix > Tumidithrix elongata. The sequence continues at coordinate 4,890 of NZ_JAZBJZ010000155.1, read as the reverse complement.
ACAAAGACATAACAACTTTGCAACATTTGTGTATAAATCAATGTAATTATACGACTTAAACATAGGAATAATTTCAACTCTTGCCCTTGTGCCAATTCATTTATTTTTCGGCAATTGCCGATCGCTCGATATCACATTGCAGAGTCTTTCTGCTTAAAAATGGCTAAAAATCTTTACAGGTCAAATCATCTGCGTCACGCTCGACTAAACCCGATCGGTTACTAAAGGTACGGTAATGGTGAAATGAAAAGTAGAACCGTACCCAAGTTTGGTTTCCACCCAAATCCCGCCCGCCATGCGTTCGCATAATTTTTTAGAGATTGCTAACCCTAACCCAGTCCCTCCATATCTTCGGCTAGTAGAACCATCTACTTGGCTAAAAGGTTGGAATAGCTTTTCTAAGAGATGTTCTGGAATGCCAATGCCTGTATCCCTAACCGTAAAGTGTAGCTCGAATAAGTCGGATAATGAATTGTGCGATCGCTTAGTAAATTCCACATATACACCTCCAGTTTCTGTAAATTTGATGGCATTATCCACGAGGTTCAGTAAAATCTGATGCAACCGATTAGGATCGCAGAGAAAATACTCATGGGGTAGAGAATCGGAATAATATTTTAGCTCTAAGCCCTTTTCTTGAGCCCTGCGATAAAGTCGTCTCAGAACTTCATTGATACAGACGCTAATATCAACTGGACTTAGTTCTAACTTTAAATGGTTGGCATCAAGTTTGGAAAAATCGAGAATGTCATTCAGTATTTTTAGCAAAGATCTGCCACTGCTTAAAATGATATCGACAAATTCCTTCTGCTCGGAGTCAAGATTTGTATAGGTTAGCAGTTGCGCCATCCCTAAAACTCCATTCATTGGAGTCCGAATTTCATGACTCATGAGAGATAAGAATTCACTTTTCGCTCGACTAGCTAACTCTAAAGATGTGTAAGCCTTGTACGATCGCAACGCTGTAATAATGGTTGTGAATAGCCTTTGTGGCGTAAATTCTGTTTTAGCCTTGTAGTCGTCAATATCATAATCGACAATTACTTGCCGTTCGGGTACATGCCCTGGTTGTCCCGTTCGTAAAATAATCCGAATCGATCGATTTTGGAGGGTTTCACGGATGTACTTTACCGTCATCAAACCTGCATCTTCGGATTCCATGATTACATCAAGCAGGGTAACAGCGACATCAGGATGCTCTGACATGATTTGGCAAGCTTCTACTCCCGAATAAGCGCTTAGAAATTGCAAGGGCTTATGATCAAAGGTGAAATCTTTTAGAGCAAGTTTTGTGATCTCATGAACTTCGATTTCGTCATCGACGATAAGAACTTTCCAACTCTTCAGGCTTTGCGGTGAAACTTCATCAACTTCATCGGCAAATTCCACCACATCTGCAATTGCGAACTCATCATCAATCATCAAAGATAAAAGGCTTTTCTATAGGTTGAGCAGTGCTTCAAAGATCTGGACTCTCTAGACTTAATACTTAGAAATAGCAACTATTTAGAACCAGCACCCCTACACACCATCACAACACTTTTTAATAATTTTGTCCACTATCATAAATTCCTATAACTATACGATTTATCCATGAAAAACAAGTTACAGCAGCGATCGCTAGGGGTTACAACCATGTAAATTACAAGCAGATCGGAAATTGAATTACAAACTTAGTGCCCACGCCCACTTGACTTTCGCAGGCAATCGTACCTTGTAAATTTTGGGTGACAATGTTGAAAACAATATGTAGCCCTAAGCCACTGCCCCCCTGCCCGCGTTTCGTAGTAAAGAATGGGTCGAAAATCTTGCCGATATGCTCTGGGGGAATGCCTTTACCATCATCGCTAAACTCGAAAACCAGCCGTTCGTGTTGCTGAGACATAGCAAAGAGAATTGTCCCATTATCGTTGGGATCGTAGGCATGGATTAATGAATTCATGACTAGGTTGGTGACGATCTGGGAAATCATACCAGGATAGCTATCAAGAACAATATGGTCGTCACAGACAATTTTTACGTTAATTTTTGTACGCTTGAGGTTAGGGCGGAGGTTAACCAAAACCTCTTCAAGATAGGCTTTGAGCGGAAACGATCGCCTCGTTTCGCTGGACTGATCCACAGCCACTTGTTTAAAACTTTGAATCAGTTCAGCAGCGCGATTTAAATTTGCTTGAACGATTGAGCCACTTTGTTGATTCATTTCCATAAACTTTTCGAGATCTGAGCGTTTCATCTCTCCAGCTTTGAACGCTTTTTCAAGCTCTCGGGTTTTATCGACGATTAAAGAGGCTGCGGTCACTCCAATGCCAATCGGTGTGTTAATTTCATGGGCAACCCCTGCCACTAATTTCCCTAAGGCTGCCATCTTTTCGAATGCAACGAGTTCGTTTTGAGCAGTTTTAAGGGTTGTGAGGGCTTGGGATAATTCTTGGGTGCGATCGCTGACCAGTTGCTCTAAGTTTTCGTTAAAGCGTTTGAGGTTTGTATACAAACGGGCATTATTGATTGAAATTGCCGCTTGGCTGGATAACAGGGTCAGAACTTCAAGGCGATCGTTTGTAAAGGCATTGGTGACGAGATCGTTCTCCATATAGAGAATACCAGCCAGTTCGCCTTGATTGAGCAATGGGATACAAAGCAAGGATTTTGGTTGATGCGATTGAATATAGGCATCGCTCGTAAACTTACCTTCTTGTGTAGCATTGCCAAGCACGATACTCTCTAAGGTACGCACGACATAGTTGATCACTGAAGCAGGAATCATATTTTCCATGGAACGCGATCGCAGCACTTCCACCTCATCACTTTCCGCAGTTCCCGAAGCCTCAATTTGGAGTTTGCCCTCATTTTCAAGAATCAAATGACCCACCTGAGCGCCAGCATTCTCGATTAAAAGTTTCATCAACTTCGCAAGCAGCTTCTCTAGATCGATTTCATCAGACAGAACTTGGAAGGTTTTCACCACTGACACCAAATCAAATCCTATCGAGCCAATCGTAGTTGCTGGTGCGTTGGTATTATTTCTAGGGTTGGAGGAGTTAGCACGGAAAGTAAGGGACTTACGGCTGACCAATTTTAAATAGGTTTCTTCTAAGTGCAGCACTTTTGCCTGTGCGCCCCAGCTTTGATAGCACCTACAAGCATCACCAAAATAGGCTTGGGCGACTTTATCTCTATCTTGATCCAAGTAAAATTGTGTAGCTAGTTCGTTGGCTAAAGCTTCCTCTTGGATGTATTCATTTTCTCTAGCTCCTTTGATAGCGCGATCGTAGAGTTCCATTGCCTGTATTTGCTTGCCCTGCAAAGCCATTCTTTCCGCTTCTACTAGATCGTATTTGTGTTGAAAGTTCATGGGGCAGTGTTTAGCCCACCGTTGCATTTTTTTCTGATTTTTGGCAACCTGCCTCAGATAGGTGTGGCGAGAATGCTTAGGCAAACTCCTACATAGCCCCAAACAGGCAAGGGAATAGTAAAAATTATGATTGGCAAATCCAAAGGCACTGACAATCGATCGCGCGTAGGGGACAGCTTGACGAAAAGAGGCGATCGCGGTTTCGTAATCATAAAAGAAATAGTGTGAAATACCCTTGGCAGTAAAGGAATAGTAAATGGAAATTCCATTTTTCTCAGCCAAATATGTTGGAAGGAGTTCAAATTCATTGAATGCCTCTCCAACAAGGAAAGGCATATTCTCTCCCAGACCGACAAAATTAAGACAGAGTTGATGCCAAGCTCTTTCTTGATCGATAATATAGGGCTGTTTGATTTTGTTCGCTAGAAAAGCATTGTAATTCTGGAAATCTTGAATAACTGCCTCTAGAGGATCTCCAACAAAAAACCGATGAATAAGATAGCCCAATATAACAAAGCCAGTGGCCTCATATTCACCAAGTTCAATACTGAGTTGGATTGCCTGTAGCAAATTAGGCAGACCATCTCTAAGAGGTTCTTTCCAATGCCTTAAACAAGTCTCATAGGCAGCTATAGCAATGGAAGTCCCCGAGCGAACATTATGCTGTTCGATCAGTTGCATACTAACCTGTCCCATTCGATAGCTACCTTCAATATCTTGAAAAGCCATCCATCGAATCAGTCCATAGGCAGAACCTTGGATGAGGGCATCGGGCGAAAGCCCATATTTCAGAGTCAGGCTGACAATGCGAAGAATCACAATCCCTATGAGTAAAGGATCTAAATTGATCGCAGAGGTCGCAAGGGCATTCATGATGAAGATTGCTGCAAGTTTGTAGGGATCGGTCATGGGCGCTAACGATCGCCAGTCCTTAATTCGCAACAACCTCGTACGCATCTCTGTTTTTATAAGTTCCCATCCAACTTGAAGCTCGTTCGGCGAAATTGGAATGGGTTCGCCTAAACGCGTCAGAACAGAACCAACTGTTGTAGAGATTTCACGAAATTTCTTTTGGGCTGAATAGGCATTAATTTTGACTTTATAGGGCTTAATCGTATCGAGAATATTATGGGCATGGTGAACGATCCGATCGACCAGTCGATGACATTCATCATAGTCTGCGTTCAAATAGGCGGACTCGGTTGCCGCTTGATAAAGGGATAAGCTAAGCTGATAATGCCTTTCCCATCCATCATCGGGAAGAAGCCCAATCCCTGTAGCTAAATATTTTTTTGCATCCGCATAGGCATTTGAATCCTTGGCTTTTTTCCCAGCAATCAGATTGAGTTCTGACAATTTGAGACGCTCTTGAGCATCTGTAATCAACCCAATTCCCATATTGAGGTGATTCGCAATACTAAAAATATCCTCTTCGATCGCTAAATTCTCTCTGTTGGATACTTTTTTGCTATCCACTTTCTTTAAAAGTTGGCGACCAATCTTGAGATGGGTAACCTGCTTCTCCGATTCTGGTA
>NZ_JAZBJZ010000154.1:0-9823 GCF_036349135.1 Tumidithrix elongata BACA0141 | reverse complement strand
ATGAGTCCCTTTACGCAAAGATCTCTAGGCGTTGCATTTCATCCTTGAATTGGCGGTTTCTTGGGAGCATGAGATAAATCTTGATTTACCTTGATACTCACGTAGTGCTGTGGCTTTATGTTGGTGAGCGAAATAAATTGAGCGAGTTTGTCCAATCGGCGATTGAGGAGGAATCTATGCTTGTTTGTTCGTCAATAGTTCGGCTTGAATTGCAATATCTGTATGAAATTGGCAGAATTACAGATAAACCAGATGTGATATTCGCCGATTTATCTCAACGTATTGGATTGAGTATTTGTAAAAAAGATTTTGGTTCGATCGTCGATCGAGCTTTATCAATTTCTTGGACTCGTGACGTTTTCGATCGCCTGATTGCTGCATTCGCCACAATCAGGCGATCGAAATATTTTACTAAGCAAGGATCGAAAGATTCTTGACAACTATGCGAATACAAAATGGAATGAGTAACACAAATACCTCATAGAGGACTCGATCTATCTATATTAACGAAAACAAGATAAAATAAATTAGTGTTGCTTTTCGGAGCAAAACCCATGACTGCTTACACGATCGACCTTGAACCCATTGTGAAACTGACTAGAGAGCAGTTTTACAAACTCTGTGCGGCAAACCCTGAACTTAAGCTCGAACGCAACGCCAATAACGAACTTGTACTCATGTCTCTTTCAGGTGGGGAAACTAGCACTTGGAATTCTGAAATTAATTACGACTTAGGTTTGTGGAATCGTCAAAGTGCTGCTGGAATAACATTCGGCTCATCCACAGGGTTTTCGCTTCCCAATGGCTCCGATCGCTCCCCCGATACCGCATGGATTCCGATCGTAAAATGGAATGCCCTCACACCCGAACAGCGCAAAGGATTTCTGCCACTATGTCCAGACTTTGCGATCGAGCTATTATCTCCCACGGACTCGTGGCTCAAAGGCATGGCAAAAATGCAAGAGTACCAAGATAACGGTTGTCGTCTGGGGTGGCTGATCGATCCTAAAAGCAAGCGCGTTGCGATTTATCGTCTAGACAAACCCGTCGAGATCCTCCAAGCTCCATCTAGTCTGTCAGGAGAAGACGTTCTCGTAGGCTTCGTGCTGAGTTTAGAAAACATCTGGTCGTCGTGAAGATTCGTCTTACAAATTATTTGAGAGAAGCAATGATTTTTTGGAATTCCATCTTAAAGCTAAAACCTAAGACTAGTAGATTTCTACGCCACGTCAGTGTCGGAACCTGTACGACATTACTAGCCCTGCTCTTAGGATGGAACTCTCAACCCAGCGTCGCCAACAATCCCGCTCATCGTTCTCAAAGCGTTTCCGTGGATTCCGTTCTGACCCAATCCACCACCAACCCTTCAACGCTCGTCCAGACAGGCAAGCAACACTTTCAAGTCGGACAGTATGCGAATGCGATCGCAGTATGGCAGCAAGCCTCTGACATTTACGCCAAACAAGGCGATCGCCTCAATCAAGCCGTGGTGTTAGACAACCTTGCCCTCGCCTATCAGCAACTCGGACAGTGGAAAGAAGCCGATCGAGCGATCGGCAAGGGTTTAGAAATTCTAAAATCCGAACCCCAACAGACCAAATTACTGGCACAGGCCCTCAACATTCAAGGAAACATCCAACTCTCTCAAGGCAAAGCCCAAGCTGCCCTCGCAACTTGGCAGCAGGCAACAGCGGCCTACGAGCAAGCAGGGGACAAAGACGGAGCCATTCGCAGCACGATTAATCAGAGTCAGGCATTGCGATCGCTCGGCTTATATCCGCGAGCTAAAGATACCCTCAAACAGGTACAAGCAGACCTCAAACAGCAACCCGACTCATTACTTAAAGCCTCTAGCCTGTTGAATTTAGGAGACATCCTTCGCTTAGTAGGCGAACTTAAAGAATCCGAAGCTACCTTACAAAATAGCCTTACCCTTGCCCAGAAACTCAACGATGTTCCTACGATTACCGACGTACTCTTAAGTTTGGGAAATACTGCCTCCAGTCAGCAACAAACTGCCAAAGCGATCGACTACTATCAACAGGCAGCCAGCCATGCCACCTCTCCTACCCAAAAAATACAAGCGCAGCTAAACCAACTGAGGCTTCTGGTTGAGGCGAAACAGACAGAACCAGCTCGAATTTTATTCTCAGAGATCCAAACCCAACTGCCAAATCTTTCTCCCAGTCATGCATCCGTCTACGCAAGGGTAAATTTTGCCCAGAGCCTCATAAAACTCAATTCTGAAAAGAATTCAAAAACAGGCGATCTCGAAACTGCCGCACAACTCCTTGCCACCGCTGCCCAACAGGCAAAAGAAATGGGAGACCCACGCGCGGAGTCCTACGCGATCGGATATCTGGGCGAACTCTACGAACAAACCCAGCAGCTTTCAGAAGCCCAAGGCTTGACCGAAAAAGCGCTAATCCTCGCTCAGACCAATAATGCCTCAGACATCGCCTATCGCTGGCAGTGGCAGCTCGGACGTTTGCTCAAATCAAAAGGCGAAAATAAGCAAGCGATCGCCGCCTATAGCGAAGCCGTGAATACCCTTGCTTCCATTCGCGGCGATCTCGTGTCTAGCAATGCGGACATTCAGTTCTCCTTTCGCGATAGTGTCGAACCTGTCTACCGCCAACTTGTAGAACTACTTCTGACCCCCGAAGCTGGCAAATCAGTCAGTCAAGACGATCTCAAAGCCGCTCGTAAAGTAATCGAATCTTTACAACTGGCTGAACTAGATAACTTTTTTAAAGAAGCCTGCCTTACAGGTCGTTCCACCCAGATTGATGAAGTCGATCGCCAAGCTGCCGTGATCTACCCAATTCTATTACCTGATAGTTTAGAAGTCGTGATTTCGCTCCCAGATCGTTCTTTACATCACAAAACAACAAAAATTTCACAAGTCAAACTAGAAGCCCTCTTAAGCCAACTGAGAAGTTCGCTACGCCGTACATCCCTTGAGTCTGAAATTCAAGCAGCCTCTAAGCAAGTCTACGATATGCTGATTGGGAAAGAGATAGAAAAAATACTGACGGATAATAAAATAAAAACCTTGGCGTTTGTTTTAGATGGATCTCTGAGAAACTTGCCGATGGCAGTACTCTATGACGGTCAGCAATACGCGATCGAGAAATACAATCTCGCGCTTACCCCAGGACTGCAACTCCTCGATCCGCGTCCGCTCAAACGCCAACAGTTAGAAGTATTTGTCGGCGGATTGAGTAAAGAAACGCAAAATTTCAATGCCTTGCCCAATGTCGAGCGAGAAATGCAGCAAATCTCATCGGTCGTACCGACACAGTCACTTCTGAATGAGGCTTTTATTAGCGAAGCCATTCAAAAACAAATTAGTAAGATTCCCTTTCGGGTTGTCCATTTGGCTACCCACGGCGAGTTCAGTTCTGACGTCGAAAAAACCTTTGTTTTGACATGGAACAATCGCCTTAGCGTCCGACAACTAGGAGAACTATTGCAAAATCGCGAGCAAGATAACAGAGTTCCCATTGAATTATTGGTGCTAAGTGCTTGTAAAACTGCTAAAGGCGATAATCGAGCAGCCTTGGGTCTGGCAGGGATAGCGGTGCGATCGGGAGCGCGCAGTACGATCGCTAGTTTATGGTCTGTGGAGGATAGTGCAACTGCTACATTTATGGAAGTTTTTTATGAGGAACTGGCAAAACCCGGAACCACAAAAGCCGATGCTTTACGCCACGCCCAGATTAATCTTCTCAAAAAGCCAGCATTTACGCATCCCTTTTACTGGTCTCCTTTCGTGTTAGTTGGGAACTGGCTGTAGTAAAAATAGTCAATCTATTCATTTATCATCAAAACTTAGACTCTAAAGAGAATAATCCCTATGTTTTATAAAAAATTCCATCAACATGTAGCCCTCTTTGCGATCGCCACATGTTTGCAACCCATTGCATTCTCTACTTTGGCAATAGATGCTCTCGCTGAGGGCTTTGAGCCACCGCCCAACCAACCTGCACCGACAGTAACCCTTGGGGGTGGCAGACGCAGTAGCGATGGAAAATGCCCTAAAGATAGAGATGGTCAATCGACCGATCGCATTGCTAAAGAGTCAATAGAACAAAGGCTGACTCCTTTGTTGCCATCTAGTCATCGAGGTTTTACAGTTTTAGCCAACCCTACGTTTTTTGCCTACGTGCCTAAGACCTCAGCGATCGCAGTAGAGTTTACACTCGAAAATCAACTAGGGCGGGGCATATATCAGCAACGGGTAAATCTTACAAGTTCGCCTGCGATCATTAGCTTTCAACTTCCTGCCACAACACCCTTAGAGCTTGGCAAAGATTACAAGTGGTTGGTCTCTGTTGTTTGCGAGACTGGCGACCCTGAAGATACTTTCTCTGAAGGCATCGTTCGTCGCATCCAACTCAACTCGGCTTTGATGGCACAATTGGATAAAGCTTCAGCAAGCGATCGCGTGTCTCTGTATACCAAGTTTGGGATTTGGCATGAAGCTCTGGCTGAATTGGCAAAATTGCGCCTTTCTCAACCCGGTAGCAATGAACTACAAGTTACTTGGCAAAATTTACTCAAAGGCTCTGGTTTGGAGTCTTTAGCAAAAACCCCTCTCAAAAATTAGCCTAAGGAGTTTGCGTAGTAGGGATAAAAGTAGCAAGGCTGTCACCAGCCGCTGCACGATAATTGAAGCCTTTTAGATTGGATTTAGTAGCATTGTCTAACTTGGCTGAATGTACAGCTAAAAACAGTATGATATGGCTGTTTTGTGAAATAACAAGGTGAATACAATGGCGATCGCATTACCAAAAAAAATCATGCTTCTGGGCGCTGGCGAACTGGGTAAGGAGGTTGCTATTGCCGCTCAAAGACTTGGTAATTCGGTAATTGCAGTCGATCGCTATGACAATGCACCCGCAATGCAAGTAGCCGATTGTCGAGAAGTGATTTCGATGTTGGATGGCGAGGCTCTCGAAACCGTCGTGAAAAAACATCAACCCGATCTGATCGTGCCAGAAGTAGAAGCGATCCGTACCGAGAAACTGCTCGAACTGGAAGCTCAAGGTTACACCGTTATTCCCACTGCCACCGCCACCAACTTCACCATGAACCGCGATCGCATTCGGGACTTGGCAAGGCATGAATTGGGCTTACGTACTGCCAAATACGCCTATGCCACCAGTCTTGACGAACTGAAAACCGTTGCCGCCGAAATTGGGTTCCCAAACGTAATTAAACCTGTGATGTCTTCCTCTGGCAAAGGACAGTCCGTCGTGCAAAATGCCGATGAACTAGAAAAAGCTTGGGATTATGCGATCGCTGGAGCGCGGGGTGATACCGCCAAAATCATCATCGAGGAATTTATCAATTTTGAAGTCGAAATTACCCTGTTAACGGTCCGTCAATGGCAGGGTGAGACTCTATTTTGTGAAGCGATCGGACATCGCCAAGAACGGGGTGACTACCAAGAATCATGGCAACCCGTCGGCTTAACCGCTTCCCAAGTCCAAGATGCACAGGACATTGCCCGCAAAGTTACCAATAAACTCGGCGGCGCAGGGCTTTTCGGCGTGGAATTTTTCATCACGAAAGATGAAGTGATTTTCTCTGAACTGTCTCCCCGTCCCCACGACACGGGAATGGTTACCCTGATCTCCCAAAATCTCAACGAATTTGAACTCCATTTACGCGCAATTTTAGGCTTGCCGATTCCCACGATTGAATTGCTCAGTCCGTCGGCTAGTGCTGTCATTCTTGCCAGCCGAACTAGCGATAATATTTCCTTTACAGGCATAGAAGAAGCCCTTGCGATTCCTAACACGGAAATTCGTTTATTTGGGAAGCCAGATTCTCGTCCCTACCGCCGCATGGGGGTCGCTTTAGCGAAAGGGAAAGATGCCATAGAGTCCCGCCAAAAGGCAACAGAAGCTGCCTCCAAAATCAAGATTATCTAAACTCAGTTCGGAGAAAGATAAGATTTTCAATTATTCTACGAGGGAATACATATTTCAGTCAACGACGGGGTAAGGGTTTTAGCTTATCCCGAACTGGCGTTAATTACAGTTGGTTATTCGATCGCCCGAGCGCGTAAACTATTAACCCAGTTTTTAATGGAGACCTTTAGGTGCTCTTTTTCTAATGGCGTGATACCTAGAGGGTCAAAGCGATCGCGATAATACAGCTCAACCACACCACCTAGCTCCTGATTAAGGCTGCCAATATCGATCTTCTCTAGCCAATGTTTTAGGGATTCTGAAGGGTTACGAAAGAAGCCGCGACTATTTAAGGCTTGTTCGATCGCGGTAAAATCAGAATCTGCTAACATTCTGTCTTGCTTCGTCGTGACTTTAAGCGATCGCTTTTGCGTTTTCACCCCTCCTATCCTTTTTTTGCGATTGAACAGTCGCAATAGGAGCAAGATCGGTAAGATCGTCCACCACCAATATTTGATGAGATCGCTGTTTGTGAAGTATTGCCAACCCTCCGACAGTTTGAAACTCAAGAGAGCCCATAGATCAGAGATGAATTCCCATTGGGAGGCGGATGCCTTTTCTAAACTCGTCCAGTCAGGCGGGGTGGTATCGAATTCCTGCCAAGTTCCATTGATGTAGGCTAAAACCCAAGCATGGGCATCACGCCCGCGCACCACATACTGATTTTCTAAAGGACTAAACTCGCTCACAAAGAAACCAACGGCATAGCGGGTAGGTATTCCCACATCCCTGAGTAACAGTGCGGCAGCAGAGGCGAAATATTCACAATGCCCTGAGCGATCGTTCAATAGAAAAGTCGATAAAGCTGTCGATCGCTTATCTTTCGCAACTGAGTTATTCAGAGAATAGCGAAAATTGCGATTAAAGAAGCTCCCCACCCTTCGTAAGACTTCTTTAGGAGATTCACCCTGAAGTGCTAGCTCTTGGACAATGCGATCGAGGGCTGCTTTTTCACCCTCTGGCACGTACAGGTCATCGTTTGAGGGAGAACTATCTAGCTCAATTCCCGATTCAATTTTTAAGGGGAATTGGACTTGGTACGAGATCGAGCCAGAGGTTCCTTGAACCTCAGTCGTACCGTACTGATTCTTTAATAGCTTATCCACAGGAAGTTGCCCGATCTGAAATGCTCCTTGGGGAAGCTTTAAAAGCATCTTGTTTTTGCGCGAGGTTTCTGAGATGGTCAAGAATGAATGGGGAATATCCTTAGGAGTAAACTGCCAAGTGATGCGATCGGGGTTGGGTTCTAGGCTTGTGAATTGGGGATTGGTAGCAAGCCAAGTCGAAGCTTGATAGCGATTATAGGTAGATTCCCGCAATCGAATTGGCACGTTCTGTTTATCGATGGCAACGCGAAACAAAATGTGACTGGATAGCTTAATTTGACCGATATCGCCGATCGCGGTATCTTTTTTAAACGGATCGGACTCTTTACGCATGATTTGTTGTCCGTACCATTCAATCGCGTATTGCTCGAGTGCGTTCATGACATTATTAATACCGATCTGAGTAACAAAACCCACACTGCCAGCCACGAGTAGGACACAGAGCCAGATCCCAATGGAAAAGCGCTTCGCTCTACTCGACCATAGGGCTAGAGCGACAAGGGCAAACATACCGAGATAAAAGAAAATGCTACGCGTGTTGGCAGCACTGGCTGCAACAATTAAGAGTGCAAAGTAAAGGGAAGTTAGAGGGATTTGAAAGCGATCGGGATTCTCAAATTGCTTGGTTTTTTTCTGACCAAAAACCAGGATGAGAAGATCGATCGATTCGCCACTTGCATAGGTTTGTGCCAAGATGAGGGGGGCAAAAATGCATGGGAGCCACTGGAGTAGCTTATAGATAAAATAAGGGTCTTGACCAGCGATCGCCAGATAAACCCCTATGACAGCGAGAATCGTAGTGCAGAAGCCAGCAATCCATCGAAAATCTCGCAATGAGAAATCCCATTTTGCAGGAGTCCATGGGGCAATCGCGATCAGCAGAGCAAAGGGAATTGCTAACACCCACCATCCCATTTGCCAACCCCAGAAAATAGATGCGGCAACGATCGCTAGGTTGGTTATTTTCATAGTTGCATTAACTCCGCTTGGATGTTTCCCAGTGTGAGAACCTGAATTTGGGTGAGGCGATCGCTGACCAATTCGGAAGTATGGCTGAATTGACTCGAATCGCTGGCGATGATTAAGACTAAGGTAAAAATCCCCACGGATTGTAGATAGCGAACGAGCTTTTTGCGTTCTTCATCCCAAGCTAGAAAGATGCAGATACAGCCACTTAAGAGGGAAATTCTTTCTGCAATTGCAGGAACGATCGAGTCGAACGGTCGATCTTGACAGGGAATCACGGAGGCTAGGATTTCTAACATGCGATCGGTATGACTGAGACCGCGTCCGAAGGTAAAACAATAAGCTTCAGTGCCAACGAACATCAAATCAAGTAAGGATTCTTGGGTTTGGACTTCATAGGCAAAGGAAGCTGCCAATGCGATCGCTTCCTCAAAAATCTCGCTATATAGCTCGGATTGGAACGTGTCTAGAATCAAGGCATGGCGGACAAAAAATTCATCTTGTTCTTCTTTGACAATCGGTTTTCCCACCTTCGCCCAACTTTTCCAGTGAATATTACGCAGCGAATCCCCCGCTCGATATTCGCGCAAGGCTCGAAATTCTTCGGAATCGCCCACAGAGGAGGATAAAGCCACACCTCCCGATTGATAGCGTCTCGATCCGGGTAGTTGAATGGAGGGCAGATTATAGAGTTTGGGCAGGATCGAGATTGATTGCGGTAAGGCAAAGGTTTTACAGGCATGGAATAGACCCAAAGGGCCCGGACAGGCAAGGGTCAGACCCGCTAATCGCACCACACCTCTCTGGGTGGGGACGATCGTACCTACCACATCCGTCTTGCGATTCCCAGCAAGTAGGGGTAACTCGATCGCTGTTGCGATCGCACTCTGCTTCCTCGCGATCGCCCATTGCCAGCGATAAAATCCCAAGCTGCGATCGAAGCGATTCCGCTTATCCTCATTCGGTTCGGGGATGGCAAGAAACTCTGCTAAACTCGGACGCGGATCGGCAAAATCTTCAAATAGCTTCAGTCCAACTTGATTTTTGCGGGTCTGATTTTGGATCGCAATTCTGTATTTGAGCGGCATCCCAACGGTACCAAATCGGGGCAGGAGGCGCGTGGCACTAAATCGAAAACGGAAAAACAGACTAAACCCGATCTCGATCGCCAAAATCGACAATAACGCAGCAAAGATCTGATAGTTTGTGCTTGGGTTTGGATCTAAGCCAAAAACTGCTGAAGTAATGATACCCACAACGACGAACATACCACTTGTTGTCAGCCTTTTACCCAGCCACTTTTGCACGATATAGGTAAAGCGAAAAAACCGATAGAAAAATTGTTTCATACTTCATGTCGGAACTGCTTGGGGGAATTCAAAGCGAACTTTATGGGAGCATAAGTCAGGTAGGAACGGGAACAGACTGAAGAATCTCTTGAACTACGCTGGAGGCGGTTTTGCCAGCAAAATGCGATCGCGGCTCCATGACAAGGCGATGGGCGATCGCTGGAACTGCCAGCTCTTGGATATGCTCGGGCGCGACAAATTCATAGCCATCAAACAAAGCCAAAGCCTGAGCTACCTTCATTAAGGCGATCGAGGCTCTGGGACTCGCTCCCAATTGGACGTCATCTGCCGATCGCGTTGCATTCACAATATCGACGACGTAGCGCTTGAGTTCTTGGCTGACTCGCACTTGCTTGACTTGATGCTTTAAGAGAGTGTTTGAGAAGTTAAGCAAGACGTTTTAGGAGGATTTGAATCATCC
>NZ_JAZBJZ010000153.1:0-9914 GCF_036349135.1 Tumidithrix elongata BACA0141 | reverse complement strand
GAGTCCCTTTACGCAAAGATCTCTAGGCGTTGCATTTCATCCTTGAATTGGCGATACGTTGTATTGGATCGTGCGCTTCAGCTCAGTTCGCCAGCGATCGCTGGGCTAAGTTCAGTGCCATGGGCTAACCGAAGCCGAAACCCGAACCTTCTAGGCAATTTAGGCAGTTGCTTTCGACATTTGATCGATGAGGCGCAGCACAATATCAAATCCTGTAATGGTTTGCCAAGCAAAGATCGCAACTAGAGATACGTTAATACTAATATGCGTAATTCTTGCCCACTCTTTGCCCTGTTGCATAAATGGCGATAAGGAAGCTGATAGAGCTGCCAAAGCTGCTAAACCAAGACCAGCGAATAGATGGGGACCAGGAAACAATTTATTGTTGTTGATATAGGTCACTGCCATCCCACCAACACAACCCACAACCATCAAAACTAAAAAGAGAGAGCCGATTTTGTGATGTTGAAGGTTGTAACGAGCTGACATCATGGCTTTTTTGGTTTCACCCTCGGCACTCCGCGCCCGTCGAAACTGAATACCCAGATATAAAGCATAGAGAGCCAATATAAGGGTTAAGGTCATCAAAACAGGATGGAAGAACGTAACGAATGGCTTTAATTCTGCTGGAATCTGAATGCCCATAAATTTTCTGAAAGTTAAGTAATCTAAATTAATTTGTTAACCAGTGTAAACCAATTTCCTGATAGGGGCTAAAGCTTAGGCTACACAAACTCCCAATTGCTAAATGTTGCTGCTTGACCCCAATTTTTGCCTTGTTCGTCGATCGCATTCCAGACGATCGCATTGTTAATGTAAAAGCGTTGCCCCACACTGTTAATCCGAAGACCCCGATAATTTTCAATAAATCCTTGGGTGCGGGTTTGAGTGAGAACGCGATCGCGCTCTTCTCTTTCGATCGGCTCGGCTGTAAAGCGTGAAGGGGTTGTTGTGAACTGTTGCCACTCCATTTGCCAGAGTTTTAAAGCAGTAAGATTGCCGTAGTTCAAGATGGGATCGGCTTCTAAGCCATGAGAAACTACGACAAAATCTGCCTCAAATAAAGCTCGAGCAATTGCCATTGGTGAATCTGTTGAGTCTACAATCTGGAGCAGGGGTTTTCCCGTCAAGTATTCAAAACTGTATAGCAAGCGTTGGCTATGCTGAACGATCGCTTCTTGCTGCCAAATGGGTGGCATTGATTGAATCTCCTCGGTCATGGCTAGATTATCCTACGCAGTGTAGAGAGGGCTTACTCGGTCTGTATGCTAAAAGTTAATTCAGCGATCGAGTTTCCAATATCCAATATTCAGTAGCCAAATTCAAGCCAGTGATTACCCAACAAATACCAACCAGTCAGTTTGAGCAATGCCAATGGCAGTGGCAAGGACACCAAATTCAGTACACCGCTGTGGGTGAGGGGCAACCTCTCGTCCTAATCCACGGCTTTGGGGCTTCGATTGGGCATTGGCGCAAAAATATTCCCGTTCTAGCAGCCGCAGGCTATCAGGTGTATGCGATCGATTTGCTGGGGTTTGGCAATTCTGATAAACCCGCTCTAGATTACTCCTTGGATCTGTGGCAGCAACTCTTAAAAGATTTTTGGCAAGAGCACATTCAGACCCCGACGATTTTTATCGGTAACTCAATTGGGGCATTACTAGCCCTAATGCTGGTGGCGGACTATCCTGAAATCTCCGCAGGTGGCGTTTTACTGAATGTTGCAGGTGGACTGAATCATCGTCCCGACGAACTCAATTATCCCTTGCGCTGGATTATGGGAGCCTTCACCCAATTGGTGAGTTCTCCAATTACGGGTAAGTTTCTATTCGATCGCGTGCGGCAAAAACATCGCATTCGCGGCACCTTGTCTCAGGTCTATTGCAATGCCGACGCAATTACTGACGAACTGGTGGAAATTCTCTATCAGCCTTCTTGCGATGCGGGAGCCCAGCAGGTATTTGCTTCGGTGTTGACCGCTCCTGCGGGGCGCAAACCAGCGGAATTGTTGCCTCAAGTGGAACGTCCTCTGCTAGTTTTGTGGGGCGAGTCTGACCCTTGGACACCCTTTAAAGCCGCCAAAATCTATCAAGACTACAGCCAGACAAAAAATATCAAAGTAATCCCGATCGCGAATACAGGTCATTGTCCCCATGACGAAAGACCAGAGGTGGTTAATCCTTTGATTGTGGATTGGTTATCTGAGATAGGGATTTAAGTTCTTCTTTGGTTCTGCTTGACTTAGCTAAACCCTTAGCTAAACCCCTAGCCCATTCCTTATAGTCTTCGATCAGATGCCGTTCTAACTGTTCTTTCATGGTCAGCAGAACGCTTCTCAACAAGCTATTCCCAACAATGCCGATCGCACCAGGAGGCGTAAAGAGTAAAAAGGAAGGAGGAATATCTACACTGACGCGTAAATTCACATTCCCGACCAGTTTGGTATGATGTTTGGAATCGCCGATCGGCTTGAGTTGTCCTTGCAGAGAGAGTTTAAAGTTGTGATTCATAAAATCTGCACCTTTAATTTCTGCACCAATGGAACGCAAATGCAAGGAACTATCAGGCTTGACATGAATTTCAATGTCCGCGATCGGTCGAATCTTGAGGTGAAAAAACTGTAAAGGCTGTACGAGCAACTTATAGCGAAAATACCCTTGCTGGCTCAAATTTGTCGATAGGTTTAATGCCTCCAGACCAGTATTGGTGCGATCGGCAAGCAGTTTAATCAGTCTTTGCGGTTGCTGTAAATAGTCTGAAATCCCTACAGGCTCAGGTGGAACATGTAAAGCGATCGATTCGGTAGCGTGAAATTCAGTCGTCATAGTAAATCTATTATCTCAAGTTTATTGCAGGTTTTGCAGCAATTCGCTTTGGATGCGTAGATCGCATCATCTAGATGTCAATACGATCGCATGTTAAGTGCGCCTAAAGATTCTTGCTTTGGATTGTCTGGCTTGGGTTACTCAACTGAGAAAAGGAAATGTGTTTAAATATGTCTTAACTCATACTGAGTATGACTCAGGGACTTGGAAAAATGACCCTTACTTTAAATAAAGAAGTTTATGGAAGTCTGCTAGCAGATATTCAGCCACAGCTCATTACGAATGAAGCCGAAAACGAGCGTGCGTTGAACATTGTCGAGAATTTGCTAGCAGACGAAAATCTCTCCCCAGAGCAAGAGCAGATTTTGAAGCTTTTGGTTGCTCTAATCGAAAAATTTGAAGCGGAGCATTATCAATTAGAAGCTTCAACGCCTCATTCGATTCTCTTACACCTGATGGAAGCGAGGGATTTGCGGCAAGCTAACCTTGTGGGTGTAATTGGTTCGCGGGGTGTGGTTTCTGAAGTTGTGAATGGAAAAAGACAAATTAGCAAAAGCCAAGCCAAATCTCTTGGCGAGTTCTTTCACGTCGATCCCAGCTTGTTTATTGATTTCTCAATGCGGTAAATGTGAGGGAGGGGCGCGATCGCTGAGCGTCAGATTCCCCAAAACAGATATTTGCGAACGTAGTCTCACAAAAGCAGAATGGTAGGGGGCAATTCATGAATTGCCCCTGATCAATCGAATAGGATTGCTATGCTAAGATCTCGATGATGAATTACTATTCACTCTTCGTTAAGAATTAATGTCGATCGCTGTTTGGATTATTCTGGGCATTTCTTCTAGCATTGGTTTCCTCTTTCTGCTCCCAGTTGTCAGTGGTTGGGGACGAATGCATAAAAAATATCGAACTTCTCAATCTCCTCCCTCAATCATGTCGCATATGAATAATGCAAGGGTTGGCTGGGTTGGGTTTAGAGGAACGCTCAATATTGGCGTAAGTTCGCAAGGTTTGTATCTCAGTACCTTCATTCTTTTTAGACCATTCCTCCCTCCTTTGCTAATTCCTTGGTCAGAAGTGATTCGCGTCAAGAAAAAGGATGGGATCTTGGGGCATTTTTATTATTTGAGCATCAACACAAAACCGATAACGGTTATGCGCCTGCCACAAGCCCCTTTAACCTCAGTTTCTTCCTTACTTGAGGCTAAAGTTCTAGATGGCTTCACCAGCTAATCGCTCCCGATCGAGTCATAGCACTTTCAATTTCAACGGCTCGGGATTTGAGTGCCAAAAGCTAACAGATATGACTAAAAGCCCTATCAGCTTGCGCCGCCAAACACCTCAATATTCTCAAACAGACAGACAGGCGAGGCATGACCGACCCGAATGACTTGATTGGGTTCGCCTTTGCCGCAAAAAGGAGAGCCGTAGACTTCCATGGTGGTGCGATCGCCGATTTGTTTCAAACTCCGCCAAAACTGATTGGTAATGCCGCGATAGTTAGGGTTGCGAAGCGTCTTGGTCAGTTTCCCATCTTCGATTAACTGCGCGTACTCGCAACCAAATTGAAATTTATTGCGATAGTCATCGATCGACCAAGAACGATTGGACTGCATATAAACTCCACGCTCCACATTGCCAATGATGTCATTTAAACTACTGGGAGTTTCACTGGGTTCGAGGTTGAGATTTGCCATGCGATCGATCGCAGGACGATTCCAAGAGCAGGCTCTCGCACTGGCAACTCCTGAAATTTGCGATCGCACTTGGCTTTCGTAGCTGCCTAAGCCCCTTAACAACATGCCATCTTTAATCAGATATTCCCTTGTCGCCGTCATGCCGACATCATCAAAACCATAGCTGGCAAACTCCCCTTTCACAGTCGGGTCAAAGGTAATATTCATAATCTCTGACCCATAGACGAGATTGCCAAAGTCAGAGAGCTTCACAAAACTGCTGCCAGCATAGTTGCGTTCGTCACCCAGAATGCGATCGATTTCGAGAGGATGACCGACGCTCTCGTGAATCTGCAATAGCATTTGATCGGGGGCAAGCACGAGGTTGGTGGTTGTGGTTGGGCATTCCTCCGCAGACAACAGCTCCACTGCCTGCTCGCCAATTTGTTTAGCCCGATTTAAAACTTCGGTTCTTTCAAATACTTCCATTCCTGCTTGATTGCAACGAGCTAGTTGCCCATTGTCACCCCGACTTTGAATGATATTGCCCTCTTGAGCCGTCGCCCCATAGTCTGTACTCACCAAGAGAAACTTTTGATAAATATCTGAACCATTGGTGCTCGCCAGTTTGATCTCAGTTTCGGTGACAACTGTATAGGCACTGGTTTTGACAATCTTATCTGAGGTATGTAAGGTATCGCAGATTTCGATCAGTAATTCGTTGATTTCTTTAGCCGTGAGCAGATCGGAAGGCTTAACAAAAGGTGAAAAATATTGTCCAGTTGCTTTGGGTCTTTGTGCCTCGGTAAACGCATAGACAGCCCACTTTGAGGCAGCGATCGCCTGTTGATAAGCACGCTCAGCCGCCAGTTGAATATTTGCCAGATCGAGATGATTGGTGCTGGCATAGCCAAACTGCCCATTTGCTAAGACTTCTATCATCACGCCATGGGTATGACTTTTGCTGTTAGATTGCGGTTTGCTGTCCCTGACATAGCGGGTGGTACTAGTTTCTGTTACTTCTCTTAGCCCGATCCAAGTTGCAGGTAAACGAATGCTCTCTAGTGCTGCTTTTAAATCAAATTGCATGGTGCTTTCCTTACATGACTGATGTCTAATATAGCAAGCCTAGCTCGTTCCTCTACAGATTGACTGTAATCTACCAACCTAAATCCCACACCAAAAACATTTGCAGCCGCTCGGAATTTGAGTAGTGCGTATCGTAATGCATCAAAAAACACAAAAAAGCGATCGCTAATAAACATAGCGATCGCTCTCAATTAAGCATTTAAATTCTTGAATGACTAGTAAGTCTCAACGTGCCAACGACCTTCAGACTTCATTTGTTTCTCAAATACTTTCCATTCAGTACCGTTCTTAGCGGCAGTAGAAACCATAAACTCAGCAATTCCATCTTCCATACCGCGCAAGCCGCACATATAGGTATGTGTATTTGGCTTCTGGAAGAGATCCCACAGCTCATCTGCATATTCAGCCATGCGATTTTGGATGTACATCTTTTCACCCTTCTCATTCTTTTGTTCGCGGCTGATTGCTTTGTCAAGACGGAAGTGCTTTTTGTGTTTGTATGCCAACCACTCTAGATCGGGCTTATACAAGAGCGCAGAGTCGGTAGGTACGCCAAAAAACAGCCATGCGAGACCCTTAAACTTATAGTCGGGGTGGGTTTCCTTAAACATACGCCATAAAAACGCGCGGAAGGGAGCAATACCCGTCCCCGTAGCAATCATGATAATGGTTGCCGTGGGATCGTCGGGCAATAGCATTTCCTTGCCAACGGGGCCTGTGATTTTCACTTCATCACCAGGTTTGAGATCGCAAATATGATTAGAGCAAACTCCCAAAACTGTCTCGCCTGTCTCAGGATGCTTGTATTCTAGGCGTTTTACACTGAGAGATATGGTCTTGTCATCTCCATCATCACCGTGACGGGTCGAAGCGATCGAGTAAAGACGAAGTTTGTGGGGCTTTCCATTCTTATCTTCACCAGGAGGAACAATTCCAATGCTTTGTCCTTCTAAATAGCGAAGGTCACCACCTGAAAGATCGAACTTTACATGGCGAGTATCTCCCTGTGCGCCTGGTCTGACCAGTACTTCATTGGAAATGCACTTCCCCACAAAGGGGTTATTAGGACGATAGATATTTACAGGAATATCTTTTTTTTCTGATTGCGACTGAGTCATGAGCCTTACGTTAATATGAGAAGATGACAGGCAGATACCAACTACATCATTGGCAATATGTATTAACTCAGAATGTTACCTTTAGAGATTGACTAAAGCGAACATTCTTTATGTTTTATTCGCCTTGCTTTGGCTTTGTCATCGTTTATTGACGCGATTATCTATGCGTGAATGCATATTCCGCACAAGGTTACGGTTAAATATTTGTCGTCACGAAACCCAGCTAAAGGCTTTGCACAAAGCGAATCTAACATATAATGATTATCCATCCTACATAAGTGTGGGTCACTTTAGATCGTAATTTTACGAAAAAGCCCGATCCCATTGCGCTACTAGAGTACACAAATCCACGAAAAAGTCTGTGTACCTCACTACCTAAAGTTCTATTTATGCTATTATTGCTACAAAACTGGACATTGCATAGCTTCTTTTAGGGAACTGGCGATCGAGGCTTTTAAGCCCCACTGTCCTAATATTTTTAGAAAAGAGCAACTTTGAATTTGTTCACTTGAGCTTAAGGCTTAGAGGCATCTTAAGGTCTTAATATTTAAAACTCAGACATTCAAAGTAGTCATATCTCGCTGTAACAAAAGCCATGATTCTCATGCCTAAGTTTGCAGCACAGATAGGATTTGGGGAACCGTTTTAAATCTTAGTCCAATTCGTCCAACAACTTAGTTCAGATTATCATTGCTAGTTATCGGGAGGCTACTTTGCGTACATCAGGTGCTTTTGCTCTTATAGACAGTATTAGAAGACAGGGCGTGAAGCACCTGTTTGGCTACCCCGGTGGCGCGATTCTGCCTGTCTATGATGAAATCTACAAGGCGGAAGCCAGAGGAGAACTGACTCACATCCTTGTCCGCCACGAGCAAGGCGCAGTTCATGCTGCCGATGGCTATGCCCGTTCTACGGGGCAAGTGGGTGTGTGCGTTGCCACCTCTGGACCTGGTGCCACAAATCTTGTCACAGGGATTGCGACGGCACAGATGGACTCCGTTCCTTTAGTGGTAGTTACGGGTCAAGTTCCTTCCTATGCGATCGGTACCGATGCATTTCAAGAAACTGATATTTTTGGAATTACCCTGCCGATTGTCAAGCACTCCTATGTGATTCGCCGCCCTGAAGATATTGCGCGGGTTGTCGCCGAGGCCTTTCATATTGCGGGAACGGGGCGTCCAGGTCCCGTATTGGTCGATATTCCCAAAGATGTGGGGCAAATGCAGTTTGAGTACAATCCAGAAGTACAGATTAGCTTGCAAGGCTATAAACCCAATGTCAAAGGACATTTACATCAGATTGCCTCAGCCATTAAATTAATTCGGGAAGCAAAGCGTCCTTTACTCTATGTCGGTGGTGGGGCGATCGCTTCCAACGCCCATCTAGAAGTCATGCAACTGGCAGAACGTTTTCAACTGCCCGTGACCACTACTCTGATGGGTAAAGGGGTATTTGATGAGAGTCATGGTTTGTCTGTGGGCATGCTAGGTATGCATGGCTCCGCCTATGCTAACTTTGCCGTGCAGGAATGCGATCTATTGATCGCAGTGGGAGCTAGATTTGACGATCGCGTTACAGGGCGTTTAGATAAGTTTGCCCCAGAAGCAAAAGTAATTCACATCGATATTGACCCTGCGGAAGTAGGCAAAAACCGCGTCCCCGAAGTGCCGATTGTGGGAGATGTCAAACAGGTTCTTAAGTCCATTTTAGATGCCACAACCTACGAAGAAGAGATTTTCACGAAGGCTTGGCTGGAAAAGATTCGCCAATGGAAGCAAGACTACCCCTTAGAAGTCCCTAGTTACTCCGATCAACTGTCTCCACAGGGTGTGATTGCTGAGTTTGGCAAGCAGGCGCCAAATGCCTACTTCACCACCGATGTCGGACAGCACCAAATGTGGTCGGCTCAGTTTCTTAAAACTGGCCCCCGCCGTTGGATTTCGAGTGCTGGTTTGGGTACGATGGGCTACGGACTGCCTGCGGCCATGGGTGTTAAAGTGGCCCTCCCACAGGAGCAAGTCATTTGTATTAGTGGAGATGCTAGCTTCCAAATGAATTTACAGGAGCTGGCAACGCTGTCTCAGTATGGCATTAACGTCAAAATTGCGATCGTGAATAATGGCTGGCAAGGTATGGTGCGCCAGTGGCAAGAGAGTTTCTATAACGAGCGCTACTCTGCCTCGAATATGGAAGTGGGAATGCCTGACTTTGTCAAGTTGGCGGATGCCTTTGGCATTAAGGGGATGTTGGTGATCGAGCCTACCGACCTATCAACTGCCGTTGCTCAGATTTTGGCGCATGATGGCCCTGTTTTAGCGGATTTTAGAGTCAAACGGACTGAAAACTGCTATCCAATGGTTCCTCCGGGAGCGAGCAACTCTGAGATGGTGGGCTTGCCTGAGCCAAAAGGCAATCAAGAACTGACAAATTTAATTGCAGAAAGGGCAAAGGAACTGGTTTAGATCTTTGTAAAAGGATAAATTCACAGCATTTATAGAGTTTTCATAAAGAGAACTCTATATTTTTTTGGTCTGCTGTAAGCTTTTAACAGCCCTGTTTGCAGGGTTACTGCCTGACATTAAACCCACAGCTAGGAGTTGCCTCCACCAAAGCGATCGCTGAGAACCCCTGCGATATGGTGTGAAACTTTCTAATTTGGGTAATGTTAAACCAGTTCGTTACAAACAATTTTTCAGGTAATTTCCCACTTGAGTCCCTATAGGAAGACTTCATGCAATTTTTAAATCGATATGTTTTTTGTGCTTTGTTGATGATTGTGAGTCTGAGTTTTGCTACTCCTAGCTTTGCTCAAGATCTCAAGGTTGCAGACAAAGGCGCAGATTGTCAGGCATTGGGTACGGCAATTCAAAAAATCACCCAAGGCGATCCCAAAACTTCAGACGAGGCCTTTAAGTTTCTCAACACGATCGCGCAAGGCGTGCAAGATGTAAAGCTATCAGAGCCAACTTTAAAAGAGTTACAATCGGGCTATGCCAAAGCGATCGCTAACCTCGCCCAAGCGATCAAGGTAATTGGCGACAAGAACCCTAAAGCCGAACCATTTAAATCGGAAGTATTTAAACCTGCCTTTGAAGCCTTCACCACAGAAATCACACCTCTCTCTAAGCAGGGTAGAGCAGCCTGTACAGCATCTTAGAGCGTGTTTGAGAAGTTTAGGGTAGAAAAAAAGCCCCCAAAGTTATAGG